>NZ_VRVH01000005.1:0-58917 GCF_008040095.1 Methylobacterium sp. WL6
CTGCGCCCGCACCGGGCTGACCCGCAACCAGGCCTACATGCTGTGCTCGCTCGCCGGAAACCTGCGCATCACCCAGACGGTCGACGGCAACAAGGGCGTCCACATGCTCATGCCCAAGACCGCCCTGACGACCAAGGCCTGAACGGGGCCATCACCGCGCGACCCGCGCGGGCGACCGTCACGGTGCGGGTCGTCCGCGCAGGTCGTCCGCGCAGGTCTTGCGTGGAGATCTTCCGCGCAGGTTGATCGCCGATCACAGGCCGGGTCCGCTCGCGACCGATCGGGGTCGAGAACCTCGAAACGCGGGGACCGTGCCGCGTCGGCCGGATCGCGCCGACGGTGGGAGGCGGGCGTTCTCCGGAGGTTCCCGCGTGCGGTCGCGAGGTAGATGCGGGTCCGACGTCCCGCGCTCGCGATCTCCGCGGCTGCCGGCTGCCGGCTGCGCCGCGAGCTGCCGGCCGAGGTCGCAGCTCCGGGCGCCCGACACCCGACATCCGACGCGAGCATCCCACCGTTCGCCGTCCTTCTCGAAGGTGAAGAGGGGGAGCTGTGGAAGTCGAGGTGCGATTGGTCGCAGAGATCTGCCACACCGCCGGAACTCCTGTGGCCTGCGCGCCTTCAGACAGGACACGAGCGAGGGCACCATGAGTGACGACACAGCGACCAAGACGGAGGCCACCGGCGCCCAGCCGCCCGGTCATCCGCTCGATCCCTCAAAGGCACCGCCGCCCCTGGCTGAGAGCGCGGGACCAACCTCGCCCGGGTTGCCCGATCCAAAGCCAGACCGCACGCCTGAGAGCGGCGGTTACGACGGCAAGCCGCCGTCCACTAGCTCGAGCAACTCGAAGGGCGGCTATGGGGCAGGTTGAGGCACGGAGCAGGTTCGCGACTCAAAGTCGTGAACCTGGCAGGTGAGGCGAGATCCGCGTCAGTTGCGTTCCTGAGAATTGGAGCACGGGAACGCAGCCCATGGTAGAGTCTAAGGCGCGAGCAGCCGTGTTGGTCGTGGAGGACGAACCAGTCCAGCTCATGGCGATGGTCGCGGCACTGGGTGATGCCGGCTTCGAGGTGGCCGAGGCAACAGGCGTAGATGCTGCGGTTGCTCATCTCGACGCTCGACCCGAGATTGTCGCGATGATTGCGGACGTGGATCTGGCCGGCGAGCCGTTGACCGGGTTCACGTTAGCGAAAGCGGTCGCGGCACGATGGCCGGAGGTCGCGATCCTCATCGTATCCGGGTTGGCGTCGCCGACCGAGGATCAGCTGCCGATGGCTGCACAGTTTATGCGCAAGCCGTTCTCAGACGAAATGTTGGTCAAAGCCACGCGACGGATCATATCGGCGCGCGGCATGGAGCTTTGAGGGTCGCCTCGTCGGTTCGCCGATCGAGGCGACATCGAGCTACGCTGCTCAGGCGGCTGCGCGACCTGGCCGGCCCAAACCAATATTTTTTGCGAGAGCAGACCGGGCCTCCGAGTACGAGGCGGCCGTCGTCGGATAATCGTCCGGCAGTCCGAACTTCGCACGGTAGCCGCGCGGGTCGAGCCCATGCTTCGTGAGGTGTCGCTTCAACGTCTTGTATGATTTTCCGTCGATGAAGCTGACGAGCCCGTCGGGCCGGATCGACTTGCGGATCTGTGCCGCGGTGGGCTTCTCAACTTCTTCGTCCGGAGTGCTGACACCACCAGCCGCTGTCACGCTCGCGATGCCGTTGAGGGTCGCATGAACGGTGCGGATCAAAGCGGGAAGTTCAGTTGCCGGCACGCGGTTGTTGGACACGTAAGCCGCTACCAGTTCGCCCGCCATTGCGAGCATGTCAGGGTTTAACCCCAGGTTTTCTTGCGTCACTTCGATTGTCCTGTATGTACGCTACTGGCGTGAGATCTACCGATCTCTCGTCCAAATCAAGGCATGACTCGCACAAGATCGTGCGATCCTGCCGTGACCTGTACGCATGATCGACGGATAAGGTTTCCAGGAGAAGGCAGCCTGGCGCCCCATCGGGGCGGCCCCAGCTGCTTTCACCACGCTTCGCAGCAGCGCGGCGTCACTCAAGGTGCAGCCGTGGAGAAAGACTTCATCCGGAAAATGGGGTCAGCCGGGGCCGATGCGCATTAAAAAAAGCCCCGGCCGCGTCTGCGGTCCGGGGCTCATTATCATGCGCAAGCCTGCCGCTGCAGTTCAGTACCCGTAGCCGTAGTACCCGCCGCACGAGCCTGGGCCATACCCATAGGCGCCGTACCCGTACGTGCCACCGTAACCGCAGTTTCCATAGTAGCCGCTTAGGCCGTAGCCGACGCCCAAGCCAAGACCGACGCCCGCCAGACCGTAGCCAAGTCCCCGACCATATCCGCCGCGACCGTAGCCACCCGCGAAGCCGCGGCCGGCAAACCCACGTCCGACAAAACCGCCGCGGGGTGTGCCTATACCGCTGCGAAAGCCGCCGCCGCCGCCGCCGAAGCCGCCACGGAAACCACCGCCACCGCCGTGGAAGCCGCCACCGCCACCGCCGAAGCCGCGGGCATCAGCGGTCACCGGCGTGAAAGCCAAGGCTGCAATCAGAGCCGTTGACGCAAAAGCAATTTTCTTCATTCCGTGAACTCCATAGCCGACCCATCAGAATCGGCCTGTTATAAAGGAGCAACTGCTAGACCTTGCGATAGTTCTCGCGACAGCGTGTCCTACGACACACGAAAATGTATCGGAGTGTTTCTTAGGGCTTCGCTTGGCTTTGGCGTTCAAAGCTTGGTCTTAGAGCCTGATGGTGTCGCGGTTGGCTCCACCGTCGGGTGCGCGATCCGTAATCGGGTTGGGATGGCACCCAAATGAGGAGATGCATAACGCTCAAGCGACGGGAGTTCCTTTGGCACGACATAGTCCCCCCGCCGATGCGCTCAGCTCGGATATGACAGTGAGTTCGACCGGAATTTCGTAAAGCGGAGGTGCGTTTCCTATGCGTATGCTTTGACGATCTACCTCATCGGGTGGAGCGGTGGATCCTCTTGATGGAAGGGATCGTCGTGGACGAAAAACTCGAAGCTCAACCCTATAACTTCATCGAACTCGCCGCCGACCTCGTCGCGGCTTACGTGTCGAACAACAACGTGCCGGTGTCGGAGTTGCACAATGTGATCGCCAGCGTGCATGCGGCTTTGTCCGGTCTCAGCAATGGGGCGGCTGCTGAACCTGCCGGCCCCGAGAAGCCGACCGCGGCACAGATCCGTAAGTCGATCACGCCGGACGCGCTGATCTCCTTCCTCGACGGCAAGCCCTACAAGACGCTGAAGCGTCACCTGACCGTGGCCGGCCTGACGTTGGAGCAGTACCGTGCACGCTACGGTCTGCCGTCGGACTACCCGTCGACCGCCGCAAGCTATTCCGCTCAGCGGTCCGAGCTGGCGCGCTCGCTTGGCCTTGGCCAGCAGAGGCGTAAAGCAGCTCCCAAGGCTGCCGCGGCCGACGAGACAGTCTCCGAGGCGCCCAAGACCCGTGGTCGGAAGCCCAAGGCCGCAGGGGCGTCCGGGGCGGCTCCGAAGGCACGCGGGCATAGGAAGGCCGCCGAGACGGCCTGAGGCCGCTCAGCGCCTCGTTCCGGCACACCGCGGAATCCGTCGCGGTGATGTGCTTCTAACCGAGTGCTGCCATCCTACACCCGGGCCACGTTGCGTATCAGCCTCGCTGGTGAGATCCGGGGTTCCCCCGTCCCGTGAACCGATCGGGGCGGGGCTGAACCGTCTGCTCCCGTGTGAAGGCTCGAAGTCTTCAACAGCATTGTCTTGCAAGGCAGCCCTTCCGTGCGCGCAGGCAACTGCGCGAAGCCTTGCACGTTGGGAATGGCGCTCTGTGGCGCTTGAGGCATCCCATGTTGTTGATCGCGTCCCTTGTCGCCGGCACCTTCGTGCTCGCGAGTTCCTTTTCCCTGATCGCCGTCCTGACGGACTGAAGACACACTTGCGCCGCTCGGGATCAGGCGGCCGGGCAGAGTCGGCTCACACCTCAACTGCCCTGCAAGCTTTCCGCAAAATCGTCCGGCACCTCGCCGAACTGGCCAAGGATCGTCGCGCTCTCCAACTCCCCGGTCTCATCGTCGGCGACGATCTTCAGTGCCGCGATGCCGGACATCGCCTCGGCCTTCTTTACCGCGCCGTTCTCTGTCGGCGCCACCTCGCGGTCGCCGGGCACCAGGCGCTTCCGCTCGATGATGAAGGCCTGCCCCACGGACGTCGTCTTCGCGCAGATGGTGCGTCCCCTCAGCCTTGTCTCGGCGGTCGATTGTCGAGCACGTCCCTAAACGGCTTCGAGAGAACGTGCCGGCCCGTTCCATCGTAGACCTCAACCGTCCAAGTCGACCAATCGCGTCGCGTGCTGCCAAGCATCACGTCCAGGACGACGCGCTCGGCATGCGCGCGCATCAGCGCCCAGGTCGGCAGCCGCTTGCCCAGCCGATCGGCGATGAGGTCGTGCCCGTCCGTGCAGTGGAAGCGGTAAAGCGGTGTCGGCATTGGCCTTCTACCCCGCCCTCCACAGCATCCCACCGCTTCGCGCCCGGCTGTGATCGCCATGGTTGAACCGTCGATCCGCTTGCTGTCTGTTCCTTGTATGTTCTTGGACAACTCGGAGCACCGATGCACCCCCAGCCCTACGAACCGCCTGTGGAGATCCGTTCAACCGAGGCCGAGGCGATCGCATGGGCCTACCGGCTGGTTGCATGCGGCGACGCCTGGGCCGCGCTGGTCCGGGCGATCGAGGACGCGCTGTCCGACCTTGCGGAGGCCGAGCGCCGGACCGAGCAACGCGACCGGCTGATCTCGTACGGCTACGTCCGAGCTGGCGTGGCCGCGGCGCCGGCGAGCGACGCCGCGTGAGCCCCTACGCGGTCGATGAAGTGATCCTCGGCAGCACGGATGCCGTCCGCGTGCCGGTCATCGGGCAAGCACTCTGCGCCGGCTTCCCGTCGCCCGCCGACGACTTCCTCGAAGGCGCGCTCGAGCTGCCGCGCTGGCTCGTGCCGAACCCGCCGGCGACCTTCCTGATGCAGATCCGCGGCGAGAGCATGCGCGGCGCCGGCATCCACGACCGAGACCTCGCCTGCATCGACCGCAGCCTCCGGGCCGAGGACGGCAGCGTCGTCGTCGCGGTGGTCGACGGGCAGCTCTCGTGCAAGCGCTACCGGATGGCGGGCAACCGGGCCCGCCTCGACTTCGACAACCCGGAGATGCCGGCGTTTGCCGTCGACGAGTACGGCGAGGTCGAGATCTGGGGCGTGCTGCGCTTCTCGATCCGCTGGCACCTCGCCCGCGGGCGGCTGTCGTGAGTGGTCCGGCGCCGCGGCTGCGCGACCGGATCGGCGGCGGCCGCGCCATCGCGCTCATCGACGGCAACAGCTTCTACTGCTCGTGCGAGCGCGTGTTCGACCCGAAGCTCGCTGGCATTCCGGTGATCGTGCTGTCCAACAATGACGGATGCGCCATCGCGCGCACCAGCGAGGCCAAGGCTCTCGGGATCAAGATGGGCGATCCCTACTTCAAGATCCGCGAGCGCTGCCAGGCCCAGGGGGTGCGAGTGTTCTCCTCGAACTACACCCTCTACGGCGACATGAGCGCCCGGGCGAACGCGATCTACCGGGACTTCTCGCCGACCATCGAGATCTACTCGATCGACGAGAGCTTCCTCGACCTCTCGGACGTGCGGGCCGATCGCCGCGTCGCGCTGGCCCGCGACCTGCGCGCCACGGTGCGCGCCTGGACCGGCATCCCGACCTGCGTCGGCATCGGCCCGACCAAGACCCTGGCCAAGCTCGCCAACCACATCGCCAAGCGCATCGCGCCGCTCGACGGCGTCTGCGACCTCACCGATCCGGCCGAGTACGACCACTGGCTTTGCCGCATCCCAGCCGGCGAGGTCTGGGGCATCGGCCGCGCCTCGCTCGCCAAGCTCGAAGCCATGGGCGTCGACAGCGTAGCCGATCTCGCCGACCTCGACCCCCGCCCGGTGCGCAAGGCGCTGACGGTGGTGGGCGAGCGCATCATCCACGAGCTGCGCGGCCTGTCCTGCCTGCCGCTCGGCGCGCTGCCGGCCCAGCGCAAGGGCTGCGCGGTGACCCGCTCGTTCTCGACCCGGATCGAGGACCGCGCCACGCTGGAGCAGGCGGTCTCGGCGCACGCCACGCGGCTCGGCGAGAAGCTCCGGCGCGAAGGGCTCGGCACGAACCACGTCTCGGTGTTCTACCATACGAGCGAGCACGACCGGGGCGCACCGATGCGCTCGGTCTCGACCACGGTGACGTTGCCGGAGGCCACGAACGACACGCTGGCGCTCATCAAAGCCGCCCGCCTCGGCGTGGCGAGGACTTGGCGCGAGCCCGGCGACCGGCCGTGGCGGTTCAGCAAGGCCGGGATCGTGACCACCGACCTGATGCTGCTCGACGCCAGCCCGCGTGCGCTGATCGGGCAGCTCGACCGCGCGCGCTCCGGGCCGCTGATGGCGGCGATCGACGCTTGCAACGCCCGCTTCGGCCGCGGCAGCGTCGTTCCGGCCCGCGCCGGCCTCGTCGGGAAGCGGACCTGGAGCACGAAGTTCGAGATGCGCACGCCGCGCTACACGACGCAGGTCGGCGAGCTGCCGATCGCGGTGGCCGGCTGATGGAGCGCCTGTGTGACTTGCGCGGGCGCCGGCTCGTCGTCGAGTGCCCGCCGTGCAAGCGGCGCGGCACTTACGACTTGGCGCGTCTCCGGCAGCGGTTCGGCGAGCACGCCGACCTCTACGACGTGTATCTCCGCCTGACCCAGACGTGCGGTCATCAGCAGGCGGCAGGCACCCGGCAGCCGAACCAGTATGGCCGGACGTGTCGCGCTGCGATCGGCGTCGAGGGCGGGGACGGGCGCACGGGCTTGCCGTCGCGCACCTGAGCAACGCCCTATGCCGGGATGTGCAACCTCGACCGCCTCGCGGTTGGCAGCTACGATCTCGTCCTCGACGGCGTGATCGTCGGCAATGTGGTCCGGGAGGTCTCGGCCGATGGCGGTCATCGTGCCTGGCACGTGGAGCTGCTCGACGACCCGCCGCCTGATCGCCGCCCGAGCCCATTTCGTGAGATCGAGCACACCTCTCCTACGCTTGATGCCGCGACGGCATAGCTCGGCGGCGCGGTGGTCTCAGGTTCTCTTGAGGCAGCGTAGCGCACGAAGGGGAGGATCGGGCTGAGCCTCGGCATCGTCCTCTCGGCGGTCTTGCGCAACGCCGGGGTGCAGCGCGATCCAACTTCCAAAGGATGAGACCCCTTTGCCTCGTTCTTCCCCGGCTAGGCCCCGCTGGGCCCGGCCGAGGCGGGATCATCACGTCGCAGCCACAGCGTTGCTAGGCAAGGTCAACGACGATATCGCCCAGTTCGTCCTTGAGGCAGGCGTGGACGCGACGCAGCCATAGCTGGGCTTCAGCTTCGCCGGCTCTGGCCTCCTCGGCTTGCTTCTCCGCGAGCTTGGCTCGGGCTTCCGACAGACGGGCGAGTTCGTCGGCCTTGTCGGCTCGCAGTGTCGCAGCCTTGGCTGCCGCCTCCGCAGCTTGCGCACGCCGCTCGGCATCCTCGGTCTGCTTCACGCTCCGTCGGATGATCGACTGGGAGCGAAGCGAGACTTCCTGAGCAAAATCGCGTGCCCGGCGTACACGCGCTCCAACATCTCGGATTAGGTCGAGCGCGGCGGGCCAATCGACGACTGTCGGCTCGGCGAACGTCTCCTGCGAACCCGGCATGCTGGGCTCGGCGAAAAGGGGCACGACCTTCTTGCCCGACGTCACGTCGGCAGCCCATTTCGTGCTGCTGCGTGCAGCATCGCTGGGTTCGGCCTCGTCTCCGTCCTGGCGCGCATCGACGGTCCGGCGCTGAGCGTTGATCGACATCAGGCGGTCCGCTTCGCAGACGCTTCGACACTGAACTCGTTCGCGATCGTGTCGTAGACCCGCGACAGCCACTCTTCCGCAATGCGCGCGCGCTCCTCCGCCGCCTTCACACGCTCGTCGGCGGCATTGAGCAACACGTCGGCGCGGCTCTGGATGTCGGCGGTTCGCGCTTCGGCGGCGCGAACCCGTTCAGCGGCCAGCTTGAGATCCTCGCGGGCGCGTTCCAGCAGCTCCTGGACCCGCTGCTCTTGTTCCTGCGCCTGGGCCTCGACCTCGCGCGCATGGGTCGCCGCATGCCGAACGCGGTCGATCAGCAGCGACCAGTCCTGCGGCGACGACCGGCGCGTCGGCGGCTGGCCGCCGCCGATGTCATCGAGGGGGCCGACCAGCCGCAACACCTTCGAGAGCTGAGCGTCGGACCCCGGTTCGCCGACCGGGACGTCCAGCGGCGAGAGGCTTTCCCATGAGAACTTCTTCGCCGGGTCCATTGGACTATCTCACTATTTGCTTAGGCTCGGACCACGCCAGCCTGCTCAGTTAACAGATCGTTCGCAATGGTTAACAGAAGCTTAACGCAGTGGCTATCGCTGATGTCGCGGGCGTTCGCGCCGTCGGCGTTGTCAACTTAGTCGAAGGCGACCGCCATCCACTGCAGCAAAGCGTTCTCGACGGCTCGCTCCAGCCGGCCTGCGTGAAGTCGCTATGCTTAGGATGGCTTGGTACTGAGCGCCCCTCGAAGGCATTCACAGAACCGAAACATAGAGGCAGAAGCCTTCGCCTTGCTGTGTCGGGTTTGCCACAAAGCGGGCTTAAGTGGATCGGTCCGTTTCGAGGGCCGCCGCCGGCGCCCGTGGCATCCGCTTGCGGGCGTCCGTTCAGCCGGCCGCCCCGGTGACCTCGACGGGGGCTCTGCGTCGCTTGGGACGGCTGACAGCCGGCGCCTGCTCACCATCAACGGCAGCTCCCTTGTGGCCGAGATCGTCATCGCGCGACGTGGGCGCCGCCGCCGCAGATGTCAGCGCGATCGCCCACTGTACATCGGAAAGCATTCAACGTTCCTTATAGGAAAAAAACGAACAACCCATCCATGAGAGGACGCATTCTCATCCGAAAATTTCTGCGCGCATTCGACTAGACGCCGAAACTGGACGTTTGAACGAGCTTGAATCAAAAAACAACGCTCGATGTCGATCCGAATGTCCCCGCCGCATTTGGGATTCGCCTTTGATAGATTTGCGTGATATAAATCTACTTATGCCTATAATAGGCATTTAATGCGTATAGGATCGTCTTCGCGATGGCATGGTCATCTTTTCGGAACGTGCTGGCCTCGCCGTCGTCTGGCTCGTTGCTGAAGGATGCGCCGGTCGATGAGGTATCGAGACAGCCCAAGCCTGACATCGCCCTGCCCAAAGCGAACCTCGATGCGTTCGATAGCGCAATGAAACGGACGAGCGCCGCGCGCGCAGAGAAGCCATTGTCTCTCGACTCGATCGGCCAGCGCGATGAGGTCGTAAGGCAGCGCATCAATGCGATGATGGATCGCCTGGAGGACTTGAGGACATTGGAGGAAGATTTCTCCTCCATTCTCGAGCCGATCATCAGTATTAGCGATGAGCTGCCTCGCGCAAGCATGCGCATCGCCGAACTCGAGACGTCGCTTGCGCAGGAATTCCAATCGAGCCGAACGATCAGGCTCGAAGTCGCGGAGCTTCTCACCCGGTCGGCCGGTCTGGCCACCGAGCTCTCCGATGCCCTCGCGCGAGCCGATCGATCTGAGAACCAGTTGCGCGCCGCGGACGCTACGATCGCCGACCAGCGTGTCGAGATCCGCGACAAAGCGCTCTCCATCGAAAACATGGAGCGGCAACTCTTCGCTGAAGCCGAACAGGTGAAGGCTTTGAGCGGCGAGAACAAAGCCCTGCGGCTGGAAGCACAGGCCGCCGACAGCGCGCTCGCACGATCGGAGCATGAGCTGCTCGGCGCCCGCGAGAGCCTTGGTGTCCTCGATGCGGACAACCGCCGCATGACGACGCTCAACGAGGAGCAGGCCGTCCAGCTCTCGGAACTGGAGAGCCGCCATCGAAGCTTGGAGGCTCTGGCTGACGTGGAGCGCCATCGCTTACGGGCGGCCGAGAGCCAGCTCGCGAGCGAGGTCGCCGCGCGAGAAAGGAACGAGGCTCAACACGAGACGGACCTCAGCTTCTTGCGCACCGAGCGCTCAGGATTGGCCATGAAGCTCGAAGCCGCGACCAATCGAGCGGAATCGAACGAGCAGCTGCTCGGCCAGGCACGCAACCAACTCCGTGAGAAAGATGAGGCGCACAGGATCGCGGATCGCAATTTCAAAGAGGCTAGCATCGCGCGTACCACTGCGGAGAGGCGCTTGGACTCCCTTCAGACCGATCTGGCGCGTCAGACCGAACGGTTCCTCGACATGCAGCGGTTGCGCGGTGAGCTCGAATCGCGCTGCGACATGCTCGGCAAGGCGCTGGCGGCCCGAGAGGCGGCGGTCGAGCAAGCCGGCATTCGCAACGCTGCCCTCGTCGAGCGCATCGAGCAGATGACCCATCGTCAGGAAGCGGCGCGCACCGAGTTCGAGTTGGCAAACCGGCGGTTGACGGAGGACTTGCAGAACGAGCGCTCGGAGCGCGCTCTGGTCCAAGGCGCCTTGGACATCGCCCGGGAAACGCGTGTATCGCTTCAGAAGCAGTACGAAGTCCTCAAACGCTCGGGCCGAGGATGGCGGGCCGGGGAAGAGGATGCGTCTCCGGTTGGTGCCGAGCCAACGTCGGAGCCCGTCAGCAACGTCCGGCCGTTCAACGCAGCCGTTCAAAATTAACGATCAAATATTCATTGCGGAACAAGGTTTAGGATGAGCGATCCCGCCTCCAAAGACATGCCGTTCTCTACGGGTCAGTCGATGATGCTTCGTGCATGGCAATCGAACGCGACGAAGCCTGGAGAAAAGGTCGTCAGCTTCCTCCCCTCATCGGAAGGTGGGTCTGGAGCAATGTCGGCAAACCCGGAGAATGCAGGAGGGCCGCCCCTGAGGGAGTGGTCGGCCGCCGTCGATCTCATCGAAGAGGCGAGCGAAGCGATCCGCATCGGTGAGCAGCGAGCTGCGGAATTGGAAGCCCAGCTTACGCATGTCACCACCCAGGCATCGGAGGAGATGCGCCGTCTGAATCAGCAGATCTCGCTCACGGAGCAGAAGCTTTCTCGTGCCGAGGAGCGCGCGCGTCTGGCCGAAAGCCGGGCCCACGAAGCTGAGGCGTGGCTCGTCCGGCTTCACGACGCGGCAATCACGGCTTTCGGATCGAGGGCCGCACAGAAAGCCGCGTCCCTCAATGGCGAACCCTCTGACTGAAACGGACTCGGTGCAGTGTTCAGGTCGGACCCGACGTCCTCGTTTACGGCTACTTCCGCCGATCATGCTCAGGTGGGCTCGTCGAGCCTTGCTACACCGTTGCATTTTGCCAAGGTCAACCCGGGTGTCGTCCTTGAACTGATTGCGCAGGCCGAGACAGAAATTACCAGTTTCGAGCTTTGGCGCAACAAGATCCATTCCGATGCGTGCCTGCTGCTCGCTCGCATCAAGCAGGAACGCCTGGACTACGCCACGCAAATCAGGAACCTGGACCATGAGGTCAGGGTTTTACAGGAGAAATCCACCGAGGCAGAGCGTGTCGCCTATATGGCGCTCGTTGAGCTGGACGGCGCACTCCGTCTCTGCGAGATGGCAAATGCAAGAATTCTAGAAGCTGAAGAAAGGGCAGAAGCTGCCGAGAGGCGCGCTGAAAGCGCCGAAGGTTGGCTCGAGAAGGTACAGGCCGCCATTACGTTCGAATTAATAGATCAGCCGCGCGAGCGCCATGGCGGCGAATGAACGCTTCATAAAATTAAGATATTTATACAAAAACTATCATTCGCCTCTGTCTTGCCTGTGGCCACTTTGAAGGCCGACATCAGATAACGTGTTTTAAGGCTGGCTTCTCTGAAAATTCTGCCACGATAGTTTCGTGGACCCGCGCCAGCCACTCCTCGGAGATACGCGCACGCTCCTCGGCCGCCAGCAGTTTTTCGTCGGCAGCCTTTAGCAAGGCGTCGGCACGGCTCTGGATATCGGCAGAGCGTGCCTCGGCAGCCCGGACACGCTCAGCGGCATCCCGGACATCCTGCCGGACACGGTCGAGCAATGCCTGAACGCGCAATTCCTGTTCCTGAGCCTGCGCCTAAATATCACGAGCATGCTGGGCCGCCTGACGAACCCGATCGATTAGTTTTGACCAATCCTCAGGTGGCGAACGAGGGTCAGAGGTAATCTCCGTTCCAACGCTGTCGAAGTGACCGACAAGCGGTAGCACCTTCGCGATATGAGTGCCGACAGCATCCCCTTGATTAGACGCATCAAGAGCTGAGAGGTATCCGAAAGGGAATCTCTTTACCGGTTTCATGGATCTCCTTGGCGCGACGCGGGCGCCATTTAGATAGGCCGCGATTATTGATGATAGTAAATTTAAACTATCTAGTGTCCGGTTTGCAAGTCACGGCGTCCTAGCTCCGGCCGATCTCCACACAGCTCTCCCAGCCTTGCGCCGTACCAAGGCCTTCCGCTGCCGACGGAGCTTGACCTCTAGCATGGGACCCCAGCGCCACGCGTTCTCGATACCGCGCAAGACCCTCTCCTGTTCGCGCATCGATCGGCCAACTCGACCGCGAGCGCTCCCGGCCGCTAATGGCGGCGATCGACGCCTGCAACGCCCGCTTCGGCCGCGGCAGCGTCGTCCCCGCCCGGGCTAGACTCGTGAGGAAACGGACATGGAGCACGAAGTTTGAGATGCGGACGCCGCGCTACACGAGCCAGGTCGGCAAGTTGGCGATGGCGTACGCGCGACCGGCGGTATGGCGGGCCGTCGCAGCAGGGTCGTCTTGTCGTGAAGTGCGCACCTTTGAGGTGGCGTCCCGGGATTTCCGGGGTCATTCCGCGGCTTCAGCGCGCCCCTCGTCGACATCCGCCTCATCGTCGGCGTCGACGCCTTCCTCCAGCTGCTCCTCGTCGTCCGTCGCTGCCTGCGGGGTGATCCCAAACCGGGCGGCGACATCGGGTGCGAAGCGCAGCAAATCGGGGCGAAGACGCAGGAGGCTGAGGTCCTTGGATTTCCCTTCCAGCATCACGTCGAAAACCAATCCCTCGGCCATCCGCATGAACGTCGCGAACTCGAAGGGGTTGGTGAAGTCGGCGTGACCCGTCCAGACCGGGGGCCGCAACACCGTCTTCACCCGTGCCGTCGCCTTGATCGGCGCCTTCAACACCTCCTTCGACTTACCCCTGGCTTTTCCGGCCTTGGCCGCCTCTCGTTGCTTGGGGGTGATCTTTTGCTTGATCTCGCGCAACTCGGTGCGCGGCGAGGAGAAATGCATTTTCGGGCGGACGCCAGCGGGCCACGTCGCAAGGAAGCGCTCGAAGGTCTCGCGCATGTCCAGCCGCTCGGGATTGAGGCACCAGAAATGCTGGTAGTCGAAAATCAACCGCACACCGGTACGCTCGTGGATCCAGAGCACGTCCGCCGCCGAGAAGCGCAGATCATCATTCTCCAGCACCAGACGGCGCTTCACGTGCTCCGGGCAGAGGTTCCAGCCGTCGACCCAACGCGCCCGGCTCGCCTCGTGGTCGTCGTAGACGCCACCGACATGGGTGATCATCACCGCCTCGTCGTCCAGCTCCATCCGGTCCAGCATCTCGGCTTGGCTGGAGAGATCCCAGATGCTCTTCTTCGTGAGCTCGGGGTTCGGAGCGTTCAGCAGCACGTACTGCGAGGGATGGAACGACAGCCGGATGTCGTAGGCTCGGGCCTTTGCGCCGAACGCCCGCAGCTCGGCATCGCTCTCCGCCACCATGTTGTGAAACCGGGGCATGTCCGGGTGGGTCGCATAAGGCGCGATGTCCGACGACATCCGGTACATGTCGAGGTTCTTGGACTTGAGGTAGTCCAGGACGTGGTCCAGCAGTTCGAGGGAGCACCTGAGGTGCGGATCCTTCTGCCAGCGCCGGGTGTCCTGCGACTTTAGGTCTGGCCGCCCCATCACCTTGACGGGAAAGCCCAGCCGCAAGGGACGATCATTGCCGGTCATGCCTGCACCTGTGCCTGGGGAAACCCGAGTCCCTGGATGAAGTCGTTCCAGTCGGCGTTGCGCAGCGCCCCGCCTGTCGCCTGGGCGTGGCCGTTGCCGTAGCGCCCGTCGGCGTTGGCCGGACGATGCTCGGCGAGGAAGGCGATGAGATCGCGCCCGCTGGCCGACCGAGCGGCGAAATGCACCCAGCCGGGGCGATAGCCCGCGTTCGCGGCGATCACGATCTTGTCCTTCAGGCGCCCCCGCCATTGCTGGGCGATCAGGGGATGGATCTGGCACGGGGAGTCGAGCGATATCAGCGCGACGTCGCCGCCGATGGCGGGCGGCACGCGCTTGGCCGTGTCCATGGCCGCCCGGACCTCGGTCTTGGCCGCGTGCAAGGCTAACGCATCGGCATCGTCGCCCTTGGTGATGCGTTTTGGGCCGTCCGATGCCAGCAGAAGTCGTAACGCCGGCCCTGCGTCGGCCGCCGCGGTTCGGCGGGGGGCGTTGACGAGCGACGTGGCATCGCGAAGGGCCGTCTTGCCCCAACGAGCCTGGGCCTCGGCGATCTCCGGGAAGTCGAGACCCTCGGCCATGTCGCCGATCAGGCCCACCGCCGCCAGCCATAGCAGGTCGGCCTGGTCCCCCATGGCGCCAACGGCCCACCAGGCAAGCAGGGCGGTGGTCGGCTCAGGGGCGAGGCCGTTCCCGCTGATCGTGATCGCGGCCCTCGGTTCGCCGGTCGGGACGTGGTGGTCGATGACGAGTGTCGGGCAGCCCGACAGCACGGGGTCGGCTCGGGTGCCGAGGTCGGCCAGGATCAGTCCGCCGGGCTCGTGCTCGCCCAGCCGGTCGGCGACCTGGGGGTCCCACGGTGACTCCCCCTTACCGACAACGACCGATACCGCCTCCCATCCCGCTTGCCGGAGGGCTCGGACCAGTATGGCGGCCGCGGTCAGACCGTCCGCATCGAAATGGCTGACGATCAGGATGGGTTTCTCTTTGTTGAACTTGGCGAGGGCGGCCTTCATCGCGTCCCGTGCCGACCCTCGTGTATCGCCATGCGATGACAGGCTTCCGACCATTCGAGACCTCACTGACCCACCCGTCATTTCATACCCCGTGGCCCCGTTCGAAGGCCGGCCCCGAAATCCTTTGATGCAAGCCAGAGATGCGCATCGCCCGGCGAGGCAACGTCCGAGTTTCGGAACCGATGGCAGGCCAATCAGAGAATTCTGTTCAAAGATTCCATTGCCCGGGGTGCAAGCGCACAGGCGATCGGCCGTCGGCACCATACGGCCTCCCAAACGGCATCGGCCTGCTGATGTCCGGGGTCGGAGGATGTTAGGATCTGGTCGGAATCACGTCGAAGGGCTCTGGGAGCCATGCCTGGTTCGCCCTGCCGGTTTTCCGGCAGCTGCGATGCCCTTGGACCGGGAAAGCCCTGTCGCCACTGTATCGCGGCCGCGATTGCGCAACGTGCCGCCAGTCTCCGTGAACGCATCGCCGCGAACCGAATGGAAGGACGGCCGCCATACGCCAACCGACCGGAACAACTGTCGAATCCAGATCGATCGCTTCATGGTTCGCGCATCGGGTTAGCAACCGCAGCGAAAGCGGCCGCCGGAGAGTCGGATTGTCGGTCAAGAGCGTCGACCGGCGAGGTCGGTCACACGCCGGGTCAAGCGGCCTTCCGGGTTTTGCCGGCCAAAGCCTTGCCCGAAATGCGCTTCCTTGAAGCCGTCGAGGCCTTCGCCTTGGTCTTCCGCGGCTGCACCTTCGCTGATCCCTCCCCATTCTCGGACCTGATGCTGCGCTTAAGGGCCTCCATCAGGTTCACGACGTTACCGGAGTTCGGCGCACCGGCCTTCGCCTTGCCTTTGCCCTTGCCCTTCGCCGGCTTCGGTGCCTTGCCCTTCACCAGGGCGATCAGCGCCTCCTCGTAGCGGTCCTCGAACTTCGACGGATCGAACTTTCGGGTGGAGCGCGCGATCAGCTCCTCGGCGAGCGCCCGCATCTCGGCCGTGGGATCGCCGTCGGGCATGTCCTCGAAGTAGGCCGTCGGCGAGCGGACCTCGTCCTCGTATCGCAGCAGCGTCGCGAGCAGGCCCTTGCCGTACGGTTCGAGCAGGACCACCCGCTCGCGCTTGTAGATGACGATGCGGCCGAGCCCGGCCATGCCTTTCTTCCTCATCGCATCCCGGATCACGGCGAAGGCCTCGCGCGAGACCTTGTCCTCGGCCGCCAGGTAGTACGGCTTGTCCAGGTAGCGCTCGTCGACCTCCGCGCGCCTGCAGAACGCCTCGATGTTGATCGTGTGCGTGCTCTCCAGGGCGATCTCGCTGAGTTCGTCGTCCTCGATCGGCACGAGGTCGTCCTTGGCGATCTCGCATCCCTTAACCTGATCGTCGCGATCCACGGTGTCGCCGGTCACGGAATCGACCATCAGCTGCTTGAGACGGTTGCCGGTCTCGCGGTTGATCGTATGGCACTTCAGCTCCCTCGACGAGCTGACTGCCGGATACAGTCCGACCGCACAGGAGACGAGTGAAAGTCGAAGATGACCTTTCCAGTTGGCGCGGGCTGCCACGTCCGTCTCCTGTGTCTGTCGAAGTATTTCCGGCCGCCGATGCCTTCGCGCCGCGAAGGTCGGGAGCTTGACGGTTCAACGAGAGTCCAACTCGACTCGTTCCTCCACAGGCGCAGCTGTGGATAACCTGCCCATTATTGTAGATGGCCCTGCCGAAGGAGTCGGCCCAGGAACCCGAACGGGCCGTTCCGGTTCTCACAGGACGATGACCGAGCTGCTCAGATCCTATCGGGACAAGCGGGATTTCGAGGCCTCGCCCGAGCCCAAGGGCAAGCGCGGCCGCAAGGCGGCGAAGGCGCGGTTCGTCGTCCAGAAGCACGACGCGCGGCGCCTGCACTACGACCTGCGGCTCGAGATGGACGGGGTGCTCAAGAGCTGGGCGGTGACGCGCGGACCGAGCCTGTCGCCCGCCGAGAAGCGGCTCGCGGTCCAGACGGAGGATCACCCGGTCGACTATCTGGCCTGGGAGGGCGCGATCCCGAAGGGCCAGTATGGCGGTGGGACCATGATCGTCTGGGACACCGGTTCCTGGGAGCCCATGGGCGATCCGGCCGTTGGATTGGCAAAGGGGCACCTCGATTTCGCCCTGCACGGCGAAAGGCTCGTGGGCCGATGGCATCTCGTGCGCATGAAGGGCCGCGGCGGCGAGAAGAAGCAGCCGTGGCTGCTGATGAAGGCCGACGACGAGCACGCCCGCCGCGACGGCGACATCCTCGTCGAGCACGAGGCCTCGGTCCTGTCGGGCCGGACCAACCGAAATCTCGCCGAGGGCGGGGTCGTCAGAGCCGATCATGCGGCCCGCGCCGAGGTCGCTGCCGAGCGGAGGACGAAGCCGCCCGCAAGCCGCTCCAAGGGGGCCCGCCAGGCGATCCTGCCGCCCTTCGTCGAACCCGCGCTCGCGACCCTCGTCGACGACGTACCCATCGGCGACGGCTGGCTGTACGAGATCAAGCACGATGGCTACCGCATGCAGGCCCGCATCGACGGCGGCTCGGTGAAGCTTCTGACGCGCTCGGGCCTCGACTGGACCGCGAAGTTCGAAGCCGTGGCCCAGGCCCTGAAGGGTATGAAGCTGCCCTCGGCCCTGATCGACGCCGAAATCGCCGTCGAGACGGAGAGCGGGGTCTCCAGCTTCTCCGCCCTGCAACAGGCGCTCGCCGCCGGCGATACGGGATCGGCGGTCGTCTACGCCTTCGATCTGCTCTACCTCGACGGCAGGGATCTGCGTGCCCTGCCCCTGGCCGAACGCAAGGACCTGCTGCTGCAGGTCCTCCACGACGCCCCGCCGGGCGGCCCCATCCGGTTCAGCGAGCATCTCACCGCCGATGGCGAGGCCATGGCGCGCCACGCCTGCAGGCTCGGACTGGAAGGCATCGTCGCCAAGCGCGCTGACGCGCCCCACCGCTCGGGCCGGACCGATGCCTGGCGCAAGATCAAATGCAGCTTGTCGAAGGAGTTCGTCGTCGCCGGCTACATGCCGTCCACCACCGCGTCCAGGTCCGTCGGGTCGTTGATTCTCGGGACGCACGAGGACGGCACCCTCGTCCACGTCGGGCGGGTCGGCACCGGCTTCCGCGACGCGGTTGCGCGGGATCTCTGGACGCAGCTGGAACCGCTGCGCATCCCGGCGGCGCCCTTCGCGGCCGAGCTGCCGCCGCCGGCGCGCCGCAACGCCCGCTGGGTCGAGCCCCGGCTTGTCTGCGAGGTCACGTTCCGCGGGTGGACGGGCGACGGCCAGCTTCGGCACGCGTCCTTCAAGACTCTCCGGAGCGACGTGCGGCCTGAGGAGGTCGTACGGGAGAAGGGGGCCGCGGCCGCGAAGCCTCGTATGCGGAAGCCGCCGGTGAAGGCCACGCCGCTGACGCATCCGGATCGCGTGCTCTGGCCCGACGTCGGCCTGACCAAGGAGGGTCTCGCCGAGTATTACGAAGAGGTTGCCGACCGAATCCTGCCGCACGTCGTCGACCGGCCGCTGTCGCTTCTCCGGTGCCCGGATGGCCTCGGATCCTGCTTCTACCAGAAACACGCCTGGGCCGGTCTCGACGACCGCCATATCCGGTCCGTGGACGGGGAGAACACCGTCGTGATCCGGGATCAGGATGGCCTTCGCGCCCTCGTCCAGTCGAGCGTGCTGGAGATCCATCCATGGGGGGCGACGGTCTCGGACCCGAATCGGCCGGACCGGCTGGTGTTCGACCTGGATCCGGGCGACGGCGTCGCGTGGGACGATCTCGTCGCCGGCGCGCTGGAGGTGCGCGAGCGGATGTCGGCCTCGGGCCTCGCCAGCTTCGTGAAGACCACCGGCGGCAAGGGGCTGCACCTCATCGTGCCGATCGAGCCGAAGGTCGGCTGGGACGAGGCGAAGGCCTTCGCGAAGCGCATCGCATCCGAGATGGCGAAGGACGTCCCCGACAGCTTCGTCGCGACCGTGTCGAGGAAGGCCAGGGAGGGACGGATTTACGTGGACTACCTGCGCAACCAGCAAGGCGCGACCGCCGTCGCGGCCTTCTCCACCCGGGCGCGCCCCGGGGCGCCCGTATCCGTTCCCATCGATTGGAACGAACTTCCGTCGCTCGGCTCCGGGGCGCGCTTCGACGTTACAAGCCTGCTGGGGCGCCTGTCCGCATTACAGCGCGATCCCTGGACTGGGTTCGAACGGGCGGCTCGTCCGCTCGAGGTTGCTGGGCGCCGACTCCGTCGACGGACCTCGTAGGCGAAACCTGACGCTTGGTACCCATTCACGAGGGGCGTTTGGGTTGGCGACCAGACTTTGGGCCTTCGTCCCGAAGCGGATGTTCCACCGTCGACCCAAACTCGCCGCCCAAGGCTGCTCGCGCCGGGCCCGAAAGCGGTCATTCGGCCAACTGCCGTCCTTGCAGCAGCGAACCCAGCAATGGCCGTTCGCCCGTCCGCAGCCGCGTTCGAACCGGAAAAGAAGTGGCTCGGCCGGGTGCGATCATTCGATCGCTATCGGCGTTTCGCTCAGGAGGCCTGGGACATCCTGCCGGATCGCGTAACGATGCGTGTGAGGGACATCACGCTCTGGATCAGTGCCGATTTGGTCCAGGAGCCCTACCAGCATGGGCAGATCCAGAGCTTGGACACAGTCAGGAAGCGATCAAGGAGCTGGTGTACCGCAAGCGATATTTCGTGAGCGATGGCGACGTCGACGAGGATGCGGCGGAGGAACGAGCAAGGTGTCTTAGAAGAGACCTATCTTCCTTCTTCCCCAAGCGGATATTGAGACCAGTATCATCCCCTTCACGCCGGGTAAGAAAACATATGGCTCTCCGACGAAGCCAGGCCCGATCGAAACGACGCCCTGTTCGCTCGACGAAGATCCCGCGAATGTCCCTGAGCGTGAAGGGGTTAAGCCGCCGCTGGCACCTTTCGTTCGCAGGCGGGCTCAAGAGGGCTGTGACTCGGGGATAGGTCTGTTCTCGGCGTACAATTGTCGGCAGCGATCCAGGAAGGATTAAGGATCGATTAAGCCGCCGTGAGCGAGACATCGCGTAAATGTTGGTTTCAAAAATGGTGGATCGCCCGATCCTGGAGTTCACGCTGATGAACACCCCCTTGTTGCGATCTTCCAATGAGGCCGAGCGCCTTGCCGCCCTGCGTGACCTGAACATCCTTGATACCGCACCGGAGACCCAGTTCGATGCGATCTGCCGTACGGCGCAGGTCTTGTTCGGAATGCCGATTGCCCTGGTCTCGCTCCTCGACGAAGACCGCCAGTGGTTCAAGGCGCGCTGCGGGCTGAGCCACGACGCAACGTCCCGGGACGTCGCATTCTGCAACCATACCATCCAGGCCGACGAGGTCCTCATCGTCGAGGATGCCCGTGACGATGCCCGGTTCAAGTCGAACCCCCTGGTCACGGGGGAGCCGGGCATCCGCTTCTATGCCGGCGCACCGCTGATCCTGAGGTCCGGCATCCGCGTCGGATCACTCTGCATCATCGACACCGAGCCGCGACGCTTCTCGAGCGAGCAGGGCCGCCAGCTCCGCGACCTGGCCGAGGTCGTGACCGCGAACCTGCGCGTCTACCAGGATCGTACCGAGCATCGCCGCGTGGCGGCGACGCTGGCGGATACCGATGATGCGTTGCGCGACGCCCGATCCCGCTACGCCTCACTCGCCGATGCCCTGCCGCAGATGGTGTGGACCGTCTCGCCCGAGGACCGCGTCACCGCCTACCGGAACGCGAGCTTCCGTGCCTACTACGGCGAGGCCGACGGTTCGCGCGGCCGGGCCCACAGCCGCAATCATCCGGGTGACGTCGACCGCATGTCGAGCGCCTGGGAGGCCGCGGTCTCGGGCAAGCAGGCTTTCGAACTCGAAGGTCGCCTCAGGCGGCATGACGGCGACTACCGCTGGCACCGGATCGTCATGATCCCGCTGAAGCGCAGCGGAGAGGTGATCGAGTGGCTCGGTACGGCGCTCGATATCGACCACATCATCGCGGCACAGACCGCGCTGAAGGCGACCGGAGACCTCCTGCGTCTCGCCCAGGAGGCGGCCGAGGCGGGCATCTGGGAGTGGGACATGCGCGACGACGTCGTCCGGCTTTCATCGATGAGCGCCCGCATGCACAACCTTCCGGTACCGGTCGGCCAGGACGCGATGGAGATCCCGCTGGCCGATTGGAAGGTGCAGGTCCATCCCGACGACCTTCCTAAGGTCTGGGACGAGGTAAAGCGCGCCATAGCCGATCGGACCACGTACAGCTGCGAGTTCCGCATTGCCAATCCTGCGGTCCCGGCCGAACCGCGATGGATGCAGTCTTTCGGTCGCATGCTCGACGACGCGGCCGGCGAGCCCGTCCGCTGCGTCGGCCTCCAGATCGACATCACGGATCGAAAAGTCTCCGAGGCGCGCATCGCCCACGTCGCGAGTCACGACAACCTCACCGACCTACCCAATCGCGTGGTCTTCCACGCGACGCTCGAAAGATCCCTCGCGGATCTCGGAAACGGTCAAGCCGCGCTGCTCTGCCTCGACCTCGACCGCTTCAAGACCGTCAACGACACGCTCGGACACCATGCCGGGGACAGGCTCCTACGCGTCGTCGCCGACCGTTTGAGGGACTCCGTCGGGAATGAGGGCGTCATCGCGCGCCTCGGCGGGGACGAGTTCGCGATCATCCTGCCGGGGGTCGGGCTTGAGACCGCGCAGGCGCTCGCACGGACCGTCATCGACGCCATCGGCCAACCGATCCATCTCGGCAGCCAGGTGGTGACCATCGGCGCGAGCATCGGGATCGCGCTCGCACCGGAACATGGACTGGAGGTGGACCTCCTGCATCGCCATGCCGACCTCGCCCTCTACCGGGCCAAGGGGGCCGGACGGAACAGCTCCCAGGTCTACACCAAGGGAATGGACGAAGCCCTGGAGGACAGGAACAAGCTTGAGTTCGACATGCATCTCGCCCATCGCAAGGCGGAGTTTCGGCTGTATTACCAACCCGTCGTCGCACTGACGGACGGGCAGGTCCGTGGCTTCGAGGCCTTGATGCGCTGGCCGCATCCGATCCGCGGGATGGTCTCGCCGACCGAATTCATCCCGATCGCAGAGGAGACCGGCCTGGTGGTTCCCCTCGGGACCTGGGCTCTGGAGGAGGCCTGTCGCTTCGCCGCGTCGTGGCCGATCCAGGCGCGCATCGCCGTCAACGTCTCGGCGGTCCAGTTCCAGCAGCCCGGCCTTGAAGCGGCCGTTGCGAACGCCCTTGCGGTCTCCGGTCTCGCGGCCAACAGGCTCGAACTGGAGATCACAGAGAGCCTGATGATCCAGGATGGCGACGCGGTCATCGCCTGCCTGCATAGGCTTCGGTCCCTCGGCGTTCGCATCGCCCTGGACGATTTCGGGACGGGGTACTCCAGCCTGAGCTACCTTCGGCGCTTCCCGTTCGACAAGATCAAGATCGACCGGTCGTTCGTACGCGAGATCGACGACCCCGACGCGCAGGCCATCGTCCGCGCCGTGGTCAGCATCGGCGAACGTCTTGGGACCGCGATCACCGCCGAGGGTGTCGAGACTGAGGATCAACTTGCCCTGGTGACCCAAACGGGATGCACGGAGGTTCAGGGTTTCCTGTTCGGCAAGCCGATGACGCCCGAGCAGGCCCTGGCTTTTATGAGAGAGCAAACCCCGCGGAAGGCGGCGTGAAGCAGCCGTCATGCTACAATCGCAAGATCAATGCCTGCTTGAGGACCGGACGCGACTGTAAGCAGCCAGGCCGTTTCCCACCCCGAACGGTCTTCTAGTTCCGACTCGGCCCGGCTGACATACCCGGCTTGCCTCGGCTTCCGATGAAGACGCTCGGACATGCTGGTGCTGTGCTGCGCCAACCGGGACATCACGCGGACTTCCGGCCGGGTTCGCGGGAGCCCGTGGCTAGGCGGTGGTTAGGCGTCAGGACTTCGTGTGGCGCCTTGACGGTGATGGCGACCTTCTGACCGACGAATTCAATACTATCGGCGCACCGGCGTGTGTTGCGCCCCCGCGACCGCTTCGGGCGCCTTCCCACGTGGCAGCCAGCGCGGCGGTACGGCCGCGCTGGCCCGACCCGGCTCAGCGCAGGAGCTGGAGGATGCCCTGGTTGGTGCTGTTGGCCAGCGACAGCGCCGAGATCGCCAGCGACCGGCGCGTCGACAGTCCGTGACCTATGTTATCTCGATCGACCGGATTGCTTCGGCAACCTTGCGGCCTTGCAACGCCAGGATATCCACCTGACGCAACTTCGCGACGATTTCTCCAGCCGTATGCTGCTTCCGACCCATGATGACATCCTCCACATGGCTCGGGAGGACCACTTTTCAGGGGCAGGCCAGCTTAATCGTCGAAGCCTTCCAGAACGACTTTGCCCTTCGCGCGACCGCTCTCGATCAGTGCATGAGCCCGCGCGAGGTTGGTGGCATTGAGAGGTCCGAACGACTCATTGAGCGTGCTGTGGAGTTTTCCCGCGTCGATCAGGCGGGAGACCTCGGTGAGGATCTCGTGCTGCCGCTCCATGTCTGCCGTTCCGAACAGCGAGCGGGTGAACATCAGCTCCCAGTGAAGCGACAGGCTCTTTGGCTTGAGCGGCATCACGTCGAGGGTTGCAGGATCGTCGATCAGGCCGAGCCGCCCCTGCGGCGAAAGCAGCTCGATGATCTGAGGCAGATGCGCATCGGTCCCTGTCGTCGCAAACACGAAGCCCGGTACGCTGACCAGACCCAGGGCCGCTACCTCGGCGGCGAGCGGCTTGGAATGGTCGACGATGTGGTGGGCGCCGAGATCCCGGCACCATTGTGCGGTCTCGGGGCGCGACGCGGTAGCGATCACCGTCAGTTCGGTAAGCTGCCGGGCGAGCTGAATCGCGATCGACCCAACGCCACCCGCGCCGCCTATGATCAGGAGCGCAGTCGCGGCGCCGGGCACTGGCTTGGAGACGTCGAGACGGTCGAACAGCATCTCCCAGGCGGTCAGCGCTGTGAGCGGCAATGCGGCGGCGGCCGAGAAGCCCAGGGTGTCGGGCTTCCGCCCGACCAGGCGCTCGTCCACGCATTGCAGGGTAGCGTTGCTGCCAGGTCTATCGAGGGCACCGGCATAGAACACCGCGTCGCCGGGCTTGAACAGGCGCGCCTCGGGACCGACGGCCGTGACGATTCCGGCCGCATCCCAGCCGAGAATCTTCGGCGTGCAGGCCTGCTGATAGACCCCCTGCCGCACCTTGGTGTCGATCGGGTTCACGGAGACGGCGTGGACGCGCACGAGCAGGTCGCGGCCGGTGGGGACGGGATCGGCGAAGGTCGTGTCCACAAGCGCGCCCGGCGCCTCGATTGGTGAACCTTCGGTGTAGGTGACGGCACGCATGGCTCTCTCCTAACGCTTGGTTCGATGTCGCCCAGGGATGAAGGGCCTTCAAGCCAGCTCATATAGGCCGGGAAACGGATCGGATGAGTGCCGGGTGGGGGCTGCCGCCATTGACGGCGCCGTGGGACCGAACGGCTCAAGCGTCGTTCACGCCGGCATCGGACGACGGCTCGGCATATCGACATTGATCGACCCCCACGAGGCAGTCGCGGCCCACGTCGCCATCATGCCGCCGGATCGCTCGCGGGCCCGCCGCCTTGAAGGGGGCTTCATTCCAAGCCTGGGCGTCGGCGGGCGTGTCGAAAGCATCGGGGGCAACGACGGCATCTCGTGGAACGCCTGCGATTGAAGGCCGAGGATGCCCTGACTGTCCGGCGCGTTTCCATTACTATAGATCCGCGTCGTACATTCCATGCTTCAGGTCGGATCGATAGTTATCCAGAGTTCGTCAATTGACTGATCTACGCGATAGAGGCGAAGCGCACGGAAGGACCAGCCCGGCGAGACCGCTCCTGATGCGAGGTCAAAGGAGGCTAGGTGCCTCGGACAATGGATCCGGCCCGCCGCGCAGCGTCCGAGCGACAAGTCGGCGCCTTCGTGAGGGCAGGCCCGCTCCGCCGCGACGAGCCTTTCGCCGTCCCGCATGAGGATCAGATGTCGCCCTCTCACGAGGATCGGTATCGGTGCGGCCTCATCGCTAAGGTGGAGAGGACCGAGGTGCATCCGCACGGGCCGTTCCGGGTCAGCCACCGAGGTAGGCGTCGCGAACATGCGGATTGGCGATCATGTCGGCGCCCTTGCCCGCGAGCACGATGCGGCCGGTCTCCAACAAGTAGGCGTAGTCGCAGAGTTCCAAGGCCGCGAAGGCGTTCTGCTCGACGAGCAGGACCGTCGTCCCGGCATCGCAGATCGCGCGGATCACCAAGAACATCCGCTCGACGATGTTGGGGGCGAGCCCCAGGGACGGTTCGTCGAACAGGACGAGCTTGGGCCGCGCCATCAGCGCCCGGCCGATCGCCAGCATCTGCTGCTCGCCCCCCGAAAGGGTTCCGGCCGCCTGCGCCCGGCGCTCGGCGAGACGCGGGAACTCGCCGTAGATCCGGGCGAGGTCGGCGGCGATGCCGGCCTTGTCTCGCCGGAGATAGGCACCCATCGCGAGGTTCTCGGCGACGCTCATCTGCGGGAAGACCCGGCGCCCCTCGGGGCAATGCGCGATCCCATGGCCGAGCACGCGGCGCGGGTCGGCTCCGGTAATGTCGCGGCCCTCCAGGCGGATCGAACCCGAGCGGGCGGGGACGAGGCCCGAGATGGCGCGCAACGTCGTCGACTTGCCGGCCCCGTTGGCGCCGACCAGTGCCACGAACTGCCCAGCCCGGACCTCGATCGTGAGACCTTTCAGCGCCGTCACGTGTCCGTAGCCGCAGACGAGGTCGCGGATCTCAAGCATCGCTCGTCTCCCGTACCGCGGCGGCTCGGTGGGCGGCCTCGCGGGCCGCACTGCCCTGGCCGAGATAGGCTTCGATCACCGCCGGATCGGTGCGGATCGCCGCTGGCGGCCCTTGCGCGATCAGGCGTCCGTGGTTCAGCACGGCGATGCGGTCGGAGACCGCCATGACCATCGGCATGTCGTGTTCCACCAGCAGGATCGTGATGCCGTCGTCGCGGATGCCGCGGATCAGGCGGACGAAGACCTGGGTCTCGGAGGCGTTCATGCCCGAGACCGGCTCGTCGAGGAGCAGCATCGTCGGGTTGCTGACTAGCGCCAACGCTACGCCGACGAGGCGCTGCTCGCCATAGGCGAGCGCGCCCGCCTTCTCGCCGGCGCGCGCGGCGAGGCCGACCCGATCGAGCAGTTCGAGTGCCCGCCCCCGCGAGGCCCGCTCCGCGGCGCCGTCTCGCCCGAGCAGGGTGTCGAGCAGCCTCGGATGGTCCCCGGACGCCCCACGTCGGTGCAGGCCGATCATCACGTTGTCGAACACGGTGTCGTCGGGAAACACGCTGGTGCGCTGGAACGTGCGCGCAAGCCCAAGCCGGACGATCTCGTGGGGCTGGAGGCCGCCGAGCGGGGTGCCACGGAAGCGCACCTGCCCGCGGCTCGGCTTCAGGAAGCCGGTCATCACGTTGAAGGCAGTGGTCTTCCCGGCCCCGTTCGGGCCGATCAGGCTGACGATCTCGCCCGGATGGACGTCGAATTGCAGGTCGGCGATGGCCACGAGGCCGCCGAAGCGCACCCCGACATGGTCGATCGCTAGGAGCGGCGCGCTCATGGGTGCACCTCGGCGGCGAGCGGGGCGGGGGCCGGCCCGGCGCGCCGGCGGACGAGACCGGCCAGTCCCGGCACGATGCCCTTCGGTACCACGAACAGGATCGCGATGAGGACGAGGCCGTAGACCATCCACTGCGCTTCGGGCGCCATCACGGGGCGGAGCGCCACCGGCAGCATCCCGAAGATCACCCCACCAATGATCGGCCCGAGCAGGGTGCCCTTGCCGCCGCCGACCACCATGATCACCATCGTGACGGTGGTGGAGAACTGGAACACGTCCGGGTCGATGATGCGCAGATAGTGCGCGTAGAGGCTGCCGGCGGCGCCCGCCATTCCCGCCGAGATCACCGCGGCGATGGTGAGCGTGCGGGTCGCGTCGATGCCGACCGAGAGCGCGAGCGACTCGTTCTCCTTGAGCCCACGCATCGCCCGGCCGAAGCGCGAGCCGACGAGGCGGGCGACGATCAGGTAGCAGAGCGTACCGACCGCGAGGACGAGGTAGTAGTTCTGCAGCTTGGTCTTCAGGGTCCAGGTGCCGAGCCCCGGCAGGCCGAGGGTGAAGGCCGGGATGCCGGTGAGCGCGAGCGGCCCCTGGGTCAGCTCGACCCAGTTCAGCGCTACGAGCCGCACGACTTCGGCGAACGAGATCGTGACGATGACGAAGTAGGCGCCGCGCACCCGGAACGACAGCCGCCCCACGAGCCAGCCGCACGCGCCCGCCGCCAGGATCGCCAGGGGAAAGCCGATCGCTGCCGGCCAGGGCGCGTGCACGACGCGGAGGCCGAAGCCGAGGTCGACGTCGAACCCGAGGCTCGTCAGGGCACTGACGTAGGCGCCGATGCCGAAGAACGCGATGTGCCCGAGGCTGAGCTGCCCGGTGAAGCCGAGCAGCAGGTTCAGGCTCATGGCCGCGATGATCAGGATGCCGGTCGTGATCATCGCGTTGACGAGATACGGGTTGGTGCCGAGCGCCAGCGGCAGCAGGCCGAGGCTCGCAAGGACGGCGAGGGGGGCGAGCCGGGTCATCCGATGCGCTCCGCCTTGGCGAACAGCCCGGTCGGCTTGAACACCAGCACCGCGATGATGATCAGGAAGCCCATCGCGTCGCGATAGCCCGAGGAGATGTAGCCGGCGCCGAGTTCCTCGGCGAGCGCCAGGATGAAGCCGCCGATCGCGGCGCCGGTGATGTTGCCGAGGCCGCCGAGGATGACGATGGCGAAGGCCTTCAGCTCGGCCATCCCGCCCATCTGCGGAAACACCACGTAGACGGGGCCGAGGAGCGCGCCCGCGGCGGCGGCGAGGCTCGACCCTATGGCGAAGGTCGCGGTGTAGATCAGCCGCACGTTGACCCCCATCAGGGCGGCGGTGTCGTGGTCCTGGAAGGCCGCTCGCATGGCGAGCCCGAGCCGGGTGCGGTTGATCAGGACGTAGGTGAGCACGATCAGCGTCAGCGCCGCGCCGAGGACGAACAGGCGGAGCCACGAGACGGAAACCGGCCCGATCTGAAGCGGTGCCTCTGGAAACGGCGTCGGGATCGCCTTGGCGACGCCGCCGAACAGCCAGAGCGTTCCCGATTGCAGCACGATGCCGGCCCCGATCATCACCAGCATCGTCGTGTCGATGTCGGAGCCGCGCAACGGCCGCAGCAGCACGAGCTCGATCGCGGCCCCGAGGACGAGGCCCCCGAGGATCGCCGCCGGCAGCGCCAGGAAGAAGTTCAGTCCGAGCGCGGCCACCGCGAGGTAGGTGAGGTAGGCCCCCACCGTGTAGAGCGCCCCGTGGGTGAAGTTCACGACGTTCATGATCCCGAAGATCAGCGTCAGCCCGATCCCGAGGAGCGCATAGGTGCCCCCGAGGACCAGGGTGTTGAGGAGGTGCTGGTAGAATTCGGCCATCGGGCAATCCCTGTCCGTCGCGGGCGGGCCCGGCCGGGCTCGGTGCCGGCCGGGATCGATCGGGCTGGCGGCGTCAGAGGGTCGGAACCGCGACCTTCCCGTCCCGGATCTCGATCAGGTAGACGTCGGGCTTGCTCTGCCCGCTCTCCTTGCCGGCGGGGCCGGCCTTGATGAAGCGGATCGGGCCGTTGAGCCCGGTGAAGTCGACCGACCAGAACGCCTTGGTGATCGCGGCGGGCTCGGCGGACCCCGCCTTCTCGATCGCCTGCGCGATCGCCCGGATGCCGTCGTACCCGCGAAAACTCTCGGTGACGCCGGCGAACTGGAAGCCGCGCTTGTTCCATTCGCCGATGAAGTAGGCGGTGGCCTGCGGGTTCGGGGTCTTCTCGGGGAACCAGGGCAGGAAGGTCGTCAGGTGCATCGTGCCGTCGGCGGCGCTGCCGGCCTGTGCGATGATCTGGTCCGGGTTCTGCGATCCGCCGGTGGTGATGACCCGCTTCTTGAGGCCGAGCGCGGCCATCTGCTTGAAGATCAGCACCAGCTGGTCGACGGCGCTGGTGATCATGATGGTATCGCTGTCGGAGGCCTTCAGCTTGGACAGCTGGGCACTCATGTCCTGCGCCCCCTGATCCATGGTCTCGACGAGTCCGACGGCGACGCCCTTGCCCTTGAGCATCGTGCCGAAATCGGCCGCGGCCCCACGGCCGAAATCGTTGTTCAGGATAAGGAAGTCGACCTTCTTCAGCCCAAGCTTGGCGACCATCGGCGCAAACGTCTCGGCCTCCAGGGACGAGGGCGGCGAGATGCGAAAGACGTACGGGTTGCCGGACGTGGTGATCTTGCCGGACGAAGAGGTCTCCACCAGCATCGCCGTCTCGTAGTCGGCGAGCTTGGGCATCACGGCCAGCGTCAGGCTGGAGCCCCAAGCGCCCATCAGCACCGGGGTCTTATCGCTGGTGATCAGCTTCTCGGCCACTGCCGCGGCCTCGGTGGGGTTGCTCTTGTTGTCCTCGATCACGAGTTCGATCTTGCGCCCGAGCACGCCGCCCTTGGCGTTGATCTCGTCGGCTGCGATCTTCGCGCCGTTGACTACGTAGGTGCCGGATGCCGCGAACGCTCCGGTGAGCGGCTCGTTGACACCGATGTGGATCGCCTGCGCGTAGGCCGTGCTCGATGCGAGGACCAGCGACAGGGCCAGGGCGTGTGTCAGGGCGGGCGCGAGGGTCTTGCGGGTCATGTCGATCTCCGGGACGTCATGGGGCGATTGGCGAAGGTCAGGGCCGCGGCCCGCGCCACGCGGCGAACCGCCGGCGCAGCGGATCGAGCAGCAGGCCGAGGATCAGGCGGATCGGATGGAGGTCGGCCGGCGGTGCGGGCGCCGCGCCGGACAGCCGGGCCTCAAGGTTGCGCGCGAAGTCGGCCGTGAGCCGCCCCGCAAGGTCGCGCACGAGCCCGGGGCGGCCAAACTGCGCCAGCGGCCCCTTCAGGGTGTAGCCGACAGCGAGCACCACCCGCGCCGTGCCGGGGGCCTCGCCGGGTTCCACCCGATACCGGATCTCGCCCTCGGTGGCGGAGCGTCCACCCGCGTCGCTGCCCGCCCCCAGGATCCGGCCGGTGCGGGCGGGCACGTCGCGCCAGATCCGCGCCCGACCCGCGAAGCGCGCTGTGATCGGCCCGATCCGTACTTGAAGCGCACCCTCCACCGCATCCGGCCGCGGCGTGCCCAACAGTATGGCGCCCGGCAAGCAGGCGGCGACGGCCTCCACATCCCCGAACAGGGCGAACACAGCCTCGGGGGCATGGGCGGCTGCGAAGGTCTGCGCGAAGCCATGCGCGGGCTCGAAGTCGTCCGCGACATCGAGGATCGCGGCGGGTGCCGCGACCGATGGGCGGGCGGCGGCGGTCGTCGACCCTGCGGCGGCGGTCGTCCCGGTCCTGGCGCCGACAGGCCCGAGCGCGCGCACGGCATCCGCCCCGCCATGCGCCGCGGCGGGAATGCCCCTCGCCCGGCGCTCGGCGATCACCGCGCGCACGGCCCGGACGATGCCGGCGTAGCCGGTGCAGCGGCAGAGGTTGCCCGAAAGCCCGGCGCGGATGCGCCGCTCGTCGGGCTCGGGCAGGCGGATGACGAGGTCGCGGGCGGCGACCAGCATCCCGGGGGTGCAGTACCCGCACTGAAGCGCGTGTTCGCGGTTGAACGCGGCGCGCAGTTCGGCGGCGATCGGATCGTCGTCGAGGCCCTCGATGGTGGTGACGACGCTGCCTTCGCAGGCGCCGCCGAGGGTCAGGCAAGCGCGGGCCGGCTCGCCGTCGAGCAGCACCGTGCAGGCGCCGCAAACGCCGTGCTCGCAGCCGAGATGGGTACCGGTGAGGTCGAGGGTGTCGCGCAGTAGATCGGCCAGGTGCGTGCGCGGCTCGGCCTCGGTGCGAACGGCACGGCCGTTCACCGTGAGCGCCAGCGGCATCCGGTCGTCGCGGGCAAGCGCCGCCGTGCTCATGCGGCCTCCGTCAGGCGTAGGGGTGCGGGACGTGCCGCCTGCGCCACGGCGCGGGCGAGCACGGTGACGTGGACGTGGCGGTCGATCGCCTCGGACATACCCGCCTCTCGCAGGGCGTCGTCGGCTGCCCTCGCGTCGAAGCGGTCCGAGAAATCCGCGCCGATGCGGCCGCCGAAGAGCGGGCGGGCGTCGGCCAGCAGGAGCGGCGCCTGCTCGATCGCGCCGATCACCATCCGTCCATGTCCGGCTTGTCGGTCGATCAGGACGGCACCGATGGCGTGGGCGAACTCGCCGATCTTCGAACAGTGCTTGACGTAGCCCCAGGCGGAGCCTTGCGGGATCGCGGGGATCCGCACGGTGACCAGCATCTCGCCGGGCTCCAGAGCCACGTCGAGGGCGCCGCGGACGAAGGCGTCGAGGGCGAGGCGCCTGCGCCCGGACCGCGAGGCCAGCTCGACCTCGGCCCGAAGCGCGATCAGCGCCGTGACCCAGTCGGCGGCAGGGTCGGCGTGGACGAGGCTGCCGCCGACGGTGCCGCGGTTGCGCACGGGACGATAGGCGATGGCAGAGGCGACGCGCGCCATGGCGCCGCCGGTCACGTCCGGCACCCGTCCGTCCTCGATGTCGGCGTGCGTGACGCAGGCGCCGAGCACCAGGGTCGTGCCGTCGAGGTCCGCCCGCCGCAACTCGGGAACACCGGTCACGTCGAAGACCCGGTCGGGCTCGACGAGCCGCAGGTTCAGCATCGGCCCGAGGGACTGGCCGCCGGCGATCAGCTTGACCGAGCCGTCGGCCTCGGCGAGCCGCTCGAGGAGCGCAGCGAGGTCGGCGGGACGTTCGTAGGCGAAGCGGGCGGCCTTCATGCGGCGGCCCTCGCGCCGACGGCCGTCCGATGGCGGGCGGCGAGCACGGCTTCGACGATGCGGCGCTGGCTCATCGGCGACCGCAGCATCTCGACGCCCAGCGGCCCGAGCGCATCGTTGATCGCGTTGGCGAGTGCCGCAGGCGGCGCGATGGCGCCGCCCTCGCCGATGCCTTTCACGCCGAATTGCGTGTAGGGAGAGGGCGTCTCCATGTGGTCGATCCGGGGATCGGGCACCTCGGCGGCGCCGGGCAGGAGATAGTCCGCGAAGGTCGAGGCGAGGGGCTGACCGCGGTCGTCGAAGGCCATCTCCTCGTAGAGCGCTGTGCCGATGCCTTGCGCGAGCCCGCCGCAGATCTGGCCGTCGACCACCAGCGGGTTCACCAGCACGCCGCCATCCTCGACGATGACATAGTCCAAGATCTCGACCGCGCCGAGGTCTGGATCGACGGCGACCACCACCGCGTGCGCGGCGTAGGAGAAGGTGCCGGAATCGCGCTGTGGCTTGTAGCCGGCGGTAACCTCGAGGCCGCCCGGGTTCACGTCGGGCGCGAGATCCTGCGGCCGCCGGTACCAGGTGCGGGCGATCTCTTCGAGCGACACGTCGCCCGTCGGGCCGATCACCCGTCCGGCCGCGAACCTACAATTCACAGGCTCGGTCTGGAGCAGGTGCGCGCCGATGGCGAGCGCCCGGTCGGCCAGTTCCCGGCAGGCGGTGGCCACCGCGCCGCCAGCCATCACCATCACCCGCGAACCCCAGGAGCCGGTGGAATAGGGCGTCATCGCGGTGTCGCCGTGGACGAGACGGGTTCTCGCGACGGGCACGCCCAGGATCTCGTGGGCGACCTGGGCGAGCGTCGTCTCGAGGCCCTGGCCGTGGGAATGGGCGCCGATGCGCAGTTCGAGGCCCCCGTCCGGGGTCAGTCGGGCGCCGGCTTGCTCGTGGCCCGGCACCATCGGAATGCCCCAGCCCGAATAGACCGAGGTGCCGTGCGCCGCCTGCTCGCAGTAGATCGACAGGCCGAGGCCGACCCGGCGCCCGTCCGCCTCGCCCGCGGCCTGCCGGGCGCGCAGGGCCGGCAGATCGACGGCGTCGAGCGCGCGGGCGAGCGCCTTCGGATAGTCGCCGCTGTCGAAGTGCTTGTTCGTGATGTTGTCGAAAGGCATCTGCTCGTGCCGCACGAGGTTCTTCGCGCGCACCACCCACGGCTCGATGCCGGCTTCGCGGGCCACCGCGTCAAGGACGAGTTCCAGCGCGAAGCAGACGCCGGTGCGCGCCACCCCGCGATAGGGCAGGATCGGGCACTTGTTCGTCGCCACCGACCACGTGCGGCAGCGGTAGCTCGGGAAGTCGTAGGGGCCGGGCAGGATGCTCGCGACCTGCGCCGCCTCCAGGCAGGCCGAGAACGGATAGGCGGAGTACGCTCCGGAATCGACGGTGGCCTCGCAGTCGATGCCGCGAAGCGTTCCGTCGCGGTCGGCATAGGCGGTGATGCGGTAATGGTGCTCGCGGCAATTGGCGTTGGCGGTGAGGTGCTCGCGCCGGTCCTCTAGCCAGCGCACAGGATGGCCGCAGCGCAAGGCGAGCCATGCGAGGCAGATCTCCTCCGCGAGCAGAATGCCCTTGTAGCCGAAGCCGCCGCCGACATCGGGCGCGACGATGCGGATGCGGCCCTGCTCGATCCCGAGGCACTCGCTGAGGCCGTTGCGCACGATGTGCGGCATCTGGCTGGCGGAGTGGACCACAAGCTGGTCCATGCGATGATCGAGATGCACCACCGCGCCGCGCCCCTCGAGCGGAGCCATGCACTGGCGGGCGGTGGAGATCGTGCGCGAGACCTGGATCGGCGCATCGAGCGCAGCGGCGAAGTTCACGTCGACCTGCGTCTCCAGGAAGACGTTGTCGCCCCAGTGCTCGTGGACGAGCGCCGAAGCTGGTTCGCGGGCGGCGAGCATGTCATGGACGGCCGGAAGCTCCTCCAGGTCGAGGACGACCGAGGCGGCGATGTCCTCGGCCTCGGCCCGCGTCGGCGCGACGCAGAACGCCAGCAGCTCGCCGACTTGCCGCACCTTGCCCGTGGCCAGCACCGGCTGCTCCGAGACCTTGAAGCCCGGCAGCCCCGAGACCGCGCGGATCGGCTGCACGCCGTCGAGATCGGCCGCGGTGAACACCCGGTCGCGATAGCCCTCCGGCACGTGGATCGCCCGGATGCGGGCATGCGCCAGGGGGCTTCGTACGAAGGCTACGTCCTGCATCTTCGGCATGCGGATGTCGCCGACATACTGGCCGCGCCCGCGCATCAGGCGGTCGTCCTCCTTGCGCGGCAGGCGGGCGCCGACGCCCTCACCGAGGATCGGGCGCGCCGTCACGCTGCGATCGCCTGCGGCAGGATCGGTGAATCCGCGTCGAAGCGCTTGCCCGCGCGCAGGCAGAAGGCCGGCTGGAGCAAGCGCTGTGCGATGACCTGCGTGTCCTCGTTGTCGCGCAGGAGAAAGCGGCCGCGATGGTCGTGGAGCACCGACACGTCGGCGGCGAATCCCGGTGTCAGCGCGCCGATCCGGTCGGACAGGCCCAGCATCTCCGCCGGGTGCGAGGTCACCATCGGCACGACCTGCTCCAGGGAGAGGCCGAGCGCCATCATCGAGCTCATCGCTTGGGTCAGGCTGAAGCGCGCCTGACCGAGGAAGGGATGGTTCTCGTCGTCGTGGTGCTCGTCGGGGGTGCCGGCGGGCTTCGGCACCTCGGTGTTGTAGCCGTGCATGTCGGCACCGAGGGTGTAGGGCATCACGCCCGCCGGCAGGGAGGCGCGGGCGACCCGGTAGGAGAAGTGGCTGCCATGGCCGACGTCGACCCGCAGGCCCGCATCCATTGCCGCGCGGATGATCGGGTGGACGACGCCGTCCTCGTTGATGAAGCCGCCCGGATGCCGGGTGAAGGGGTGGGCGAGAAAGTCGCCGGGGCGCAGCAGCGGGATCACCCGCTCCATGATGGTATTGGCATCCTCGCCATTGGCACCGCTCTCGGGCAGGCCCCAGAGCTGACCGAAATGCACGTAGAGCGGCAGGTCGGAGCGGCGGCTGATCTCGGCGGCCATCTCCATGACCTTGATGCCCCAGCGGGCGAACCCCCCGATCTCGGCATGGCCCTTGATGCCGCGCACGAGGTCGCGGTTCTCGGTGGCCGACTTGACCGTCGCCTCGATGTCGACGCCGTCGGGGCTGTAGAGGTTCGGGTAGAAGTGCCCTTCGAGGCCGCCCACGAGGTAGGCGGAGAGGAAGGCGTAGACCCGCGTCTCGGCTTTCTCCGCGACGAAGTGGCGGAAGCCCGGCAGTGTCATGCAGGAGGGGCCGCCCTGATCGATCACCGTGGTCACGCCGGAGCGCACGCCGACCATGTCGGGCGGCAAACCGAAGCGGCCGGTGACGTACTGGTAGACGTGGCCGTGGGTGTCGATCATGCCCGGCAGCACCAACTTGCCGGAGACGTCGATCACCTCGGTCGCTGCCGACGGGACGACGGACTCAGCGACCGCCGCGATGCGCCCGTCTCGGATCGCCACGTCGCGGATGCCGTCGATGCCGGAGACCGGGCAGATCATGCGTCCGCCGCGCAGGAGCAGATCGAAACGGGGATCGTCCATGGGACTGCCTCATCGTCGGAGCGCCGGTCGGGCCGACGCTCTGGTGTATCGAAAAGCGAAGTGTGCTTCGTAATTGTCGGTATGCAGTCCGCGTGCCAGACTGGTTCGGAGGATGGATTGCGATGGACGACAGGATTGCCGACGACAGGGCCGGCGACCACGAGGAGACGGATGCCGCGGCGGCCGCCGCACGCACCTGGCCGCTGACCGAGCGCCCCGGCTTCCTCGCGCGGCGCCTCCACCAGATCCACGTGAGCCTGTTTTCCGAGCGCTGCGCTGCGTTTCGGATCACACCGCTGCAATACAGCCTGCTGTCGCTTCTGCGGGATCTCGAGGAGGCCGACCAGACGACGCTGGCCAACGCCGTCGCGCTTGACCGCACGACCACGACGGGCGCGTTGAAGCGGCTCGCCATCCGCGGGCTGGTCAGCCGTTCGACCTCCTTGGCGGATCGCCGGGCGCAGGTCTGTCGCATCACCGCGGAGGGCAAAGCGCTCCATGCGGCGATGGAGCACGCCGCCCACGAGGCCCATGCCCTGACGATCTCGGCGCTCGCCCCTAAGGATCAGGACCTTCTGGTCGGACTCCTGAGGCGCGCCGTGGCGGGCCACGATCATCGGCGAGGCCACCTCGATCTTGGGTAGTCCAGGCCGGCCGATCGCCGGCCCGACAGGCGCGGCCGCTAAGCTTCCATGATCGTCACGGCCAGCGCGCGGGCACGCGGGACGAGGCTCTCCACCTCCCGGTACTCCTCCGGGGAATGGGCCCGGCCGCCGACGGGTCCGACCGCACAGTGAGTCGGGCAGCCGACGCTGGCGGTGAATCCGGAATCGGCGCAGCCGCCCGTGAACGCGCCCGAGACCGTCGCGCCGTAGCGCACGCTCGCTCCGGCATAGGCCTCGAACAGGGCGCGCGAGGCCGCATCCTGCAGCGGCAGGAATTCCCCGCGGATCGTCAAAGCGGCCGAGGCGCCGGGAAGCATGGCCTCGGTTACGATCGCCGCGATGCGTGCCATGGCTGCTTCGCGATCCTCCGGGCGGACGTAGCGCAGGTCCATCTCGCAGGTGGCGAGCGGCGCGACCGTGTTGACCGACTGGCCGCCCGAGACGAGTCCGACGTTCACGGTGGTGCCGCGTTCGAGGTCGGTGATCGCATGCAGCGCGATCGTCTTGTGGGCGAGTTCGCCGATGGCGCTGGTCCCGCCCGCGGGGTCGGCGCCGGAATAGACAGCCTTGCCATGCACCGTCGACGCCATGAACACGCCGCCCTTGCGGCCCGTCACCACATCGCCCGACGGACGCCCCGGCTCCGAATTCAGCACCGCGCGCGCGCCGCGCGTCGTCTCCTCGATGATCGGGCGGCAGGCCGGCGACGCGGTCTCCTCGTCGCTGGTGAACAGGCCGACGAGCGGAGACGGTGCCCCGCCCACCCGTTGGAAGGCGGCGAGGCGGAAGGCGTTCATCGCGAGCCCGGCCTTCATGTCGGCGACGCCCGGGCCGTAGGCGCGACCATTCGAGACCCGGAACGGCCGCCGCGCGGCCTCGCCGGTCGAGAACACCGTGTCGCGGTGCCCCATCAGCACCGCCGGCCGATTGGCGGCTCCGCGCCCGGCCACGTGGGCCTTCAGCGCATCGCCGTATCCTGCGATCGGGATCGTGGCGACGGACACACCATGCTCGGCGAGAACCCACCGATCCGGGCAGCGACGGCATCGACGCCGGCCTCCTCGTAGGAATTGGAATCGATGTTCACGAGAACCGCGAGCAGGGCCAGCATCGCGGCCTCCCGTGCTTCGAGCCAGCGGACCGTGTCGGCGCCTCTGTCGGACAGCGCAACTCCCATCGGGCTGCCCCGGCACTTGGGACGGATGGATCCGCCGCCGGCCGTGCCTTCGTTCCTTCCGCCGCGTCAGTCCCGGTACGCCGGCTCCTCGCGATCCAGGATTCTCCGGATCGCGGACAGGGGCAGGCGGGCGGATTCGGGATCGCCGGCGCGCATCTGGCGGGCCGTGGCTTCGGCGATCGCGGGATCCACGGGAATGACCTGGCGCCCGGTCGAGAGCGCCAGGGTCTGCACCTCGGCAGCCCGCTCGAGATCGTAGAGGTCGTCCCAGGCTTCCGCGATGGTCGGCCCCAGGACCATCACCCCGTGATGCTTCATGAAGAGGCAACCGAACCTTGATCTTGCTTCCGGAAGAAGACCTTCCGTCAGCGACTCGAGCCGGTCGCTTCGTGTCCGGCGAAGGCTCCCCGCAAGTGGATCGCTATCGAGCGCGATGGCCTTGCCGTCAGCCTTCGAGCTCGGTCGCCATCGAGCTTAGACGGGCTTACCAACACGATCCTGGGACATGCGGCCCACATGAGCTGCCACTGTCACGTCCCAGGGCGCCGGGGTTCGAAAGATTTCGCCGAGGAAGGTCAGGAACGCCTTCACGTTTGGATTGCCCCGGCGGCTCTCCGGCCACAGGGCGATCATTGCGTGGCGGTCCACGGAATACTCATGCAGGATCGGGATGAGTTCGCCGCGTTCGACGAAGGGAGCCGCCAGATAGGTCGGCGAGATGCCGATGCCGCCACCCGCGACGAGGGCGGATGCAACGGCGTCGCTGTTGTCGGTGACGATGCCGGCGTTGGGTACGATCTCCAGAATGCGATCCCCGGCTCGAAAAGGCCAGCGTAGCGCTTGGCCAGTGCTCTGGAAGCGAAAGTTCACGCAGTCGTGGTCCACGAGTTCGTCCGGATGCCGCGGGGTTCCGCGCCGGACCAAATAGGCCGGGGATGCGAATGCGCAGACACGGTGTGGCGCCAGCGTTCGAGCGATCAGTCGGCTGTCTCCGAGATCCCCGACGCGGATGGCGACGTCGATGCCGTCCGCGATCAGGTCGGCAAAGCCATCGCCGAGGCGCAGGTCCACCATCAGCTTCGGGTAGCGCTCACGGAAACGGGGCAGTGCCGGAGCAATCAGGTGCAGCCCTACCGGCAACGGCGCCGTGACCTTCAAGGTCCCGGCCGGTTCCGAGCGGGCCGCCACCGCCATCTGCTCGATCTCCTCGGCATCGCGTAGCAGGCGAAGCGCTCGCTCGTGCAGGTCGCGTCCTTCCGAAGTGAGCGTGAGCGACCGGGTGGTTCGGTGGAAGAGGCGCAGACCAAGATGCTGCTCTAGGCGCTGGACGCTTTTGCTCACCGCGGAGGGCGAGATCGAGAGCGCGCGCGCTGCCGCGGTATAGCTCCCCAGCGAGCCGGCACGAGCGAATGCGATGAGGCCGGTGAGCCGGTCGAGCCCAATTTGTGCCGTCATGGCGTAACTGAACCGCCATGCGGCAGAATTATCAAGCCCAAAGCGAAGATCTAGGTTTTGGTCCCCGGCGACCGACGCCTGGAGCACGAGGATCAGGACCATGAACGACATCAGCTCGCTTGCGGCTTCCACCCTTCAAGATCGCACCGTCGTCATCTTCGGTGGCACCTCCGGCATCGGTTTGGCCTCCGCGATCCAGGCCAAGGCCGCGGGCGCCAAGGTCATCGTCGTCGGGTTCAACCCTGAGGGCGCGGAGCGGGTCGCGACGGAGAACGGCTTCAATGGCTGGCGTGCGGCCGACGTGACCAAGCCCGAGACCATCGCACAGGCCCTCGTGGACATCCCGCACGTGGACCACCTCGTCCTCCTCGCCGGCACCTTCGTCGCCGGCAAGGTCCTGGATGCCGAGGTCGAGTACTTGAAGCGCGCCTTCGACGAGCGGATCTGGGCGGCCGTCCATACCCTACGGACGCTCGGTGAACGCCTCGCTTCCGATGGCTCCGTGACCTTCATCTCGGGAGCGCTGGCGGATCGCCCGAGCGCCCAGGGAACGGCAGTGCTCGCCGCCGCCTCGGCCGCGATGGAGGCTTTTGCCCGGGGTCTGGCGCTGGAACTCGCGCCGATACGCGTGAATACGCTCTCACCCGGCACCACGGACACGCCGCTTCTCTCCCATACGCTGGGCACGCATCGCGACGCCTACGTCGCCGCCCTCACCGAGAAGCTCCCCCAGCGTCGTCTCGGCACGGCGGAGGAGGCTGGTGCAGCGGTCGTCTTCCTTATGAGCAACGGCTTCATGAACGGCGAGACCCTCCACATCGACGGCGGCGCACGGCTGGTCTGACCGCCCGGCCAAACCTCGCCGAAGTCTGCCTGCCGAAAGTCGTTGCCCGAACGAAGGTCTGCTTCATAGCTTGAGTTCCCCGAAGCGGATCAACCCCCAATCCATTCGACCTGGACGGAGGTCATCCTCCACCAAGCTACCGAGAAGCGGACCTCCCCAGGGTCCGGAAGGGTCGAGAGCGGAACGTCCGAGGCGGCTAGGTTTCCGCAAGTCTACTCTTGGAACGCAGACCCGAGAAACCGGACGTGAGCGCGGAATGCGACGCATGTCGGCTTTTCGCCCATTCCGATCGGTCGTGAACGCCGGACGGCATTCGACCGCCGATGCCCTGGGGGCGCGGCGGTCCGCGCGGCACGAAAGGACGGAGGGCCGGCGCCACGCCGACCCGGCGGCTTGATCCCTGAACCTAGCGCCTGACCTTGCCGCGGTTCGCGATCGGTTGCCGGACAGCCGCTAGGCAGCCTCGCGCGCAAGGGTGGGCAGGTCCGCCCCGGCCTCGATCTCGGCCGCCGAGGGAAGACTTCCGAGGCCGAGCAAGTGCAGGAAGGCGGTGAAGGCACTGTTGCGGCCGATGCTGCAGGCGGCGGTCACTCTGTCGCCGGTGACGTAATAGGCGATGAAGTCGAGGGCGGCGGGGTCGCCCTGAACGATGATCCGGTCGAAACCTTTGGCGTATCCACCGTAATCGAGCCGCTTGTCGCCCTGGTTGCTCCAGAAGAATGGAGCACCTGCGAACACGCCGCTTCGGCCGAGGATGGCATGGGCCACATGGGTGCCGTGCTGCTGCGCGAGACGCCAATGCTCGATCCGTGCGGTCTCGCCGCTCGCCCTCTCCGGGAAAGCGGCGATATCGCCTGCGATCCAGACGCCGTCCGCGAGCTTGAGGTCCCCGCCGACCTCGAGACCGCCGCCCTCGCCGGGCTCGACGCCTGCGATCAGGCTGCTTTCCGGATCTGCACCTGCGCCGACGAGAACGATGTCGGCCGGGAGGCGCCGTCCGTCCTTCGTCTCGACAGCTTCGACAGGACTGATGCCAGTGATCCTGACGACGGAGCCGGTCTCGAACGTGACGCCGTTGTCGGCATGGTACTGCTTCAGCGCTGCGCCCACCGCCTCGCCGAAGCGCTTGGCGAAGGGCACCTCCTCGCGCGCCAGCACGGTTACGGACAGCCGGCGGCGACGATACTGACGATGCCCCATTTGCGCCGAGCTACGCCTTCCGAACGCGCCGCATGAGCGGCGATGGCGGATGAGGCGTAGATGCCGACGCTGCATACGACTGCGGCCAACAGCAACAGCTGCTCGTCGTGGAAGTCTCGAACGCAAGTCACAATCGAATGCATGTCGACTTCACTGGTGATATCAGAGTCGGAAGTGTCCGGTGATCAGAGGTGGCCATCGCACCTGGCTGCGGTGGCTTTACTCGCGCCTTTTTATGGTTGCGCCTTTAGGTGTGGACCGAGCAGAGTTTTGCCGTGTCGGATCAGGAGCTCGACTTCCGCTAGGGCTCGCACGGAGATGTCTTTCAGGTCGTCGGTGGAGGGACCAAAGCTCGCGTGCATCTGCAACGAAGACGTCCAAAATCTTTCGATGCCCGATCGTAATGTCTCCCGTCGAGCGCGTAGGCCTTGGAGCAGCAAGCGAACCGGCACTGCGTTGGTGGATCCGTTTTCCTGATCGGCATCCACGATCGTATCACGTGCGCTTGAGCCGACGACCGACCGCGTCGGCTTGGACCATCGGACAAGAGAAGCGAACTCAGCGCTCATCTCGTCCGCGCCTGGGACGACGTCTCTAGACAGCCGCTCGTGATGCCTGGCGAACCTTTCGGGTGGCTTGATCGACCTGCTCGCTTGCCCGGGCGATGTCCTCCATGCTTCCGGCGATCGTCGTCACCCCGTGGGCGGCCGTATGCATGCTTCCCGACATCTCCCGGGTCACGGCGGACTGTTCCTCCACAGCAGCGGCGATGGCGCCCGACACCTCATCGAGCGAGCGTATCGTTCCCTGGATGGAGCCGATGGCATCCACGGCTTCGCGTGCGGCGGCCTGTGTGGCGGAGATCTGCTCACGGATCTGGTCGGTCGCCTTGGCGGTCTGCTCAGCCAACGCCTTCACCTCGGAGGCGACCACCGCGAAACCTTTCCCGGCCATGCCGGCGCGCGCTGCTTCGATGGTCGCGTTCAAGGCCAAGAGGTTGGTCTGCGCGGCGATGCCCTGGATCAGTGTCACCACGTCGCCGATCTGCGCCGCCTGGCCGCTCAGCCCGGCGACGATGCTGCCCGTGCGCTGTGCCTGCTCGACCGCCTGGGCGGCCATCCGCGCGGCATGGCTCACCTGCTGGCTGATTTCGCCGACCGAAGCCGATAACTCCTCCGCGCCCGAGGCGACGCACTGGATGTCGTTGGACACCTGCCCCACCGTGCCGGCGGTCTCGGCCGTCTGACGGGTGACGTTCTCGACGGCTTGGCCGATCGCGTCGAGATCGGTGCCGATCGCCTGCTGCGCTTCGGCGCGACGCTGCCGCTCGTGCACCTGGGCCGTGATGTCGGTCGCGAACTTCACCACCTTGATCGGAACCCCATCGCGATCACGGATCGGATTGTATGTTGCCTGGATCCAGACCTCACGCCCCCCCTTGGCGATCCGCCGGAACTCGCCCGACATGAACTCGCCGCGTCCCAGCTCAGCCCAGAAGTTGCGATAAGCCTCCCCCGTCCGTTCGTCCGCATCGACGAACATGCTGTGCCGCTGCCCGCGGATCTCATCGAGCCGGTAGCCGACGGCAGCGAGGAAGTTGGCGTTGGCCGTCAGGACGGTGCCGTCGAGAGAGAACTCGATCACCGCCTGCGAGCGGTTGAGGGCAGCAAGCTGGCCTTCATGGTCGATCGCGCGCTGAACCTGCGAGGTGATGTCGGACGCGAACTTGACGATCTTGCGAACGCGGCCGGCGCGGTCCAGCACCGGATTATAGGTCGCCTGAATCCAGATCGCACGACCATTGTTGGCAATGCGCTTGAACTCGCAGGTCTGGGACTCCCCTTTGCGCAATGCGTCCCAGAACGCGTGATAGGCCGGCGCGTCGCGCTCTGCCGGCGTGACGAGCTTGCGGTGGTTCTGCCCCTTCAGTTCCGCCAGCGTGTAGCCAACGAGGCCGAGGAAATTCGCATTGGCATCGAGGATCGTGCCATCGGGGGCGAACGCGATGCGGGCGCGCGAGCGGTCGATGGCCTCGAACAGCGCACGGAAAGAGCTATCGAACAAGCGCACCAACAGACTCCCAGCCGGAGGGTCTACGACCTCTTCGACTTGAATTGTAATTCTTGCCGTAAATTATAGATTAATTTCTCGATCAAACTGCCTATTTGTCGCATATGCGGGATATTGGATTACAATCTAGGGGCCGGCTGGAATCACTGGAGATATGGTGGGGCCCCCTGTGGGATTTGCCCTTTTCGCGCGTATCCGCTTCTTCCAACCCGTCCCATGCGAACTTCAAGTTGGCCGCGTTCCATCAATCGCCGTCCGCGCCCCTGACACATCAGCGCCCCGCCGCCTTATCAACAGCGCCAAGCGGACCGCCGCGCGACATTTCCAGCTTTGCGCAAAGGAAAGCGCTCGAGAGCATGCCGGCAGCAATCCACCGAAGCTGAATAAACACGCGGATGCTGGTGACCGCGTAGAAAGATCATCTCCGACGTCCTCGATAGAAAGCGCTGCAGGCACCATTCAGAGCCTAGCGAACCCGCGACGCCGCAGTGATCGGCCCGAACTCGGTGCCCAGGAGGGTGACGGCGTACGACACGCGTGCCCCCGCCCCTTGGCCGCCCTGCGCGAACGCGTCGGCGAGCCCGACGATATCCAGCGTCTGGGACAGCCGAGGTGCCACCAGGCCGACGGTCACGACTCTGGCGTCCATCGGAAGTCCTGCCGCCGGATGTGACGCGGCACTTCCCGCGCGGCCTGGCTTCTCAAGTGTATGACCGATTCGCACAATCAATCGCCGCGCGGTCCGGAGCCGGACTTGTGCTTCTTCCTCACTACATCGGGCGCAGAGACCCGATGTTGAGAACGACTGAACTCGGACCCGTGCCGCCTGGCAAGGACGTCTTCCTGCTCACCCGTAGCCGCGACAGGAAGGATTTGTCGCTTTGCACCGTCGCTCCTGAGATGGCCATCATGTGTGCGCAGGATCATGCTCTATGTTCAGGCTAATGCTCTATTTCTATGAAGACAAGTTCGCACATCAGCATGTTGTCAGCGACAAATATCCGGATGCCCGCAATGCCAGCCATCTAACCCGGAAAATGCCGCTCCGCTTTCGGCCATTTCCTGCCGCCCACGACAACGGGGGCTTACGTCCGCTTTCCGGCAGCCACGATGTCGTCTCGAACGGATGGGTTGGGCCGCAAGCCGCCGATCACCTTCCTATCGGGTAGGGGGGCGATGCCAAGAGTTTGTCTGCCTCTACTCGGATAGGCTCTCAAAGAACTTGCGATAGGAATCGTCGTGTGCGCGGGTCGACAGCGGACGAGAACAGCGACTCGGGCGGCCCGTGCTCGACGATCACACCGCGATCGGTGAAGTAGACGTGGTCGGCGACCTCGCGGGCGAAGTTCATCTCGTGTGTGACGAGGATGCAAGTCATGCCCTCCTCGGCGAGTTCGCGGATGGTGACCAGCACCTCCTTGACCGTCTCCGGGTCGAGCGCGGCTGTGACCTCGTCGAACAGCATCACGTCAGGCCGCATTGCGAGCGAGCGGGCGATGGCCACCCGCTGCTGCTGCCCTCCCGACATCTCGCCCGGATAGGCCGCTTCCTTGCCGGCGAGCCGGACCTTGGCGAGGAGGGCGTGCGCCCGGACCTCGACCTCGCGCCTGTCCTGGCCGAGCACGTGGATCGGCGCCATCATAACGTTTTCCAGCGCCCTCTTGTGCGGAAACAGGTTGTACTGCTGGAACACCATGCCGACCTTGCGCCGCAGGGCGAGCTTGTCGAGCTTCGGGTCGGCCACCTCGATCCCATCGACCCGGATCGTGCCGGAGGTGAGCGGTACGAGAGCGTTGATGCAGCGGATCAGCGTCGACTTGCCCGAACCCGACGGTCCGATAATGCAGACGACCTCACCCCGGCGCACGGCGAAGCTGATGCCCTTGAGGACCTCGGCCTCGCCGAAGGACTTGTGCACGTCGAGCAACTGCACGATCGGCAGATCGGCGGGCGGAACACTCAGCATCGGGGACGCACCATCGGACACGCGAGGCCTCACGCCGTCTCGAAGCGCCGCTCGAGGCGCGCGGTCAACCGGTCGATCGGGTAGCAGTAGAGGAAGAAGCACAGCAGGGCGAAGCCGTAGAGGGGCGCGAACAGCTCCGGCCGGCCTCCTTCCGCCGCGTGTACCTGCGCCGTCAGCGTCAGCATCTCGGTGACGCCCACGATCGAGGCCTGAACCGTGGCCATGGCAATCAGGGCGTAGACGTTCATCCAAGGCGGCAGCATCCGCTTCAGGCATTGAGGCAGGATGATGCGGAACAGCGTCTGGCGCCGGGTGAAGGCCAGGGACTCGGCTGCCTCCCACTGGGTGGCCGGCACCGAGCGCACGGCGCCGCGCACGATCTCGGCGACGTTGGCCATCACCGGAAGCGCGAACCCCACGGTCGCCTTGATCCAGTCGGGCAGCGGCACCCGCACGCCGAGCACCGTGACCTGGAACGGCACAAGAAACATGACGAAGAACAGCAGCACCAGCCAGGGCACGTTGCGGAAGAACTGCGTCAGGGCCCAGGCGATGCGGCGCAGGATCGGGCCCTCGCTCAAGAGGCCGAGCCCCAGCCCGACGCCCGCGGCCGTGCCGAGAAGCATCGCGATGAGCGAGATCGCGACGTTGAAGGCAAAGCCCGTCAGCAGCAGCGGCGCCCAGCGCAGGACGACCTGGAACGGCGACAGCACCGCGTCCGGCCCCTGCGCGAAGGCCGGCGCCACGAGGACGAGCCCGGCGAGCCCGGCCCCGAGGAGCCCGGCCCGGACCGGCCCTACGGCGAACCGAGCCCGCGTGCGCGAGACCCGGAACGGCAGCAGCACCGGCAGGTCGCTCGCGGTCTGCGGCGGCCTCACCGGCTGTAGCCCGGGATTTGCAGAGCCCGCTCCCAGCGATGCATGATCCAGACGAGGACGCCGACGAGGACCGCGTAGGTCGCCAGCAGCACCATCATCATCTCCAGCACGTTCTGCGACTCCGACCAGATCTGCTTCACCGCGTAGAGTGTCTCGGGTACGGCGATGGCGTAGGCCAGGGTTGTGGTCTTCAGGAGGTTGATCAGGTTGTTGTTCAGGGCCGGCAGGCAGACCCGGAGGGCGAGCGGCAGCACGACGTAGAGGTAGGCCTTGCGTCGGGTGTAGCCGAGGGACTCGGCCGCCTCGACGGTGGTGCGCGGCACCGCCTCGATGCCCGAGCGGAAGATCTCGACGTTGAAGGCCCCGGCGAACAGGGCCAGCGAGACGATGGCCCATTGCACGTTGTCGAGGAGGGGTACGCGCAAACCGTCGGCGGTTCGGGCCGCCGGCAGCAGGGTGCCGAGCCCGAAATAGAAGAAAAAGATCTGCACCAGCGGCGGCGTGTTGCGGAACACGACGACGAAGCCGTTCACGACGCTGCACAGGAAGCGGGACGGGCCACCCTGGATGAATGCCCCCACGGCGCCGATGACGAGGCTCACCAGGATCGTCGTCACCGTGAGCAGCAGGGTGATCTTCAGACCGTTGACGTAGCGATGCCAGTCGTAGGGGTCGTAGAAGACCGTCAAGTTGAAGCCCGTGGTCTCGTAGAGGGACCGGAACCAGTTCGGAACGGCGTCCATCGTGTTCCTCAAGACGGCCCGTCGAACGGCCAAGCGCGGCTCAGTTGGTCGCGTTCTTGTACTTCTCGTGCATCGCCTTCGAGTATTCCGTCGGCTCGATCCCCCACTTCTTCTCCTCCTCGACGACGAAGCCGGACTTCATCCAGTCCTTGGTCGTCGTCTCCAAAAGGGCCTGCAGCGAGCTGTTGCCGAGCGCTACGGCCATCATCCAGGGGGCGTCGAGGATGCCCTTCAGCGGCAGGGCGTAGTCAGCCTTCCAGTCTGCGTCGAGAAGCTTACCCTGCAGCATGCTCTGGTCGTAGACGTAGCCGACGCAATTGCCCTGCTTGAGCGCGAAGAGCGGCTTCTCGGAACCGTCGAAGGCGACGATCTCAGCGCCGTAGGAGCGGGCCACGTCCTTGTTGTACCAGGCTCCAGAGGTGGCGCAGAGAGGCTTTCCCTTGAGCTGCGCCCAGTCGGTGATGCCGGCGTTCTTCGGCAGCATCACGTTGACGAAGTCAGAATAGTATTGCGGGTCGATCGCCTGCACTACGCGGCGTCGCTCCGGTTTGTCCGAGAGCGTGGCGATGAGGAGATCGACCTTGCCCTGCTGCAGGAACTCGATCCGGTTCGAAGAGACCACCGGCACGAGTTCCAGCTTCACACCAAGACGCTTGGCGACGTCGGCGGCGAGGTCCGGTTCCAACCCGATGATCGCCCCGCTCGGATCTCGGAAGCCGAAGGGGCGGTAATCCGCCTTCACACCGACGACGAGCGTCCCACGTTGCTTGATCGCCTCGATCCCGTCCGCCGCGATCGCCGAGGAGGCGGAAAGCAAGGCGGCGGCCGCGAGCAGGCGAGAGCCGAGGAACGCCGAAGTCCGCATGCGCATGGAACGATACCTTGTGCTTGGTAAATCCGGGTCACCGGAGAGGAGACCAGGGCTCGACGAGCGCTTTTCGGGGAGACTGCCGTTTCCGGTTAAACCGGGTCAAGCAATCCATAGGCCATCGCTCCGGGGATCAGCCGAACCGCGCGAGCGAGTACGGCGCGAGATCGATGCGGCCGTCGGCCCGAACCATCTCGTTCGCCACGGCCTCGCCGATCCCCGCCGAGTGCTTGAAACCGTGCCCGGAGCAGGCCGAGACAACCAGGACCCGGTCCATCCGCGGGTGGCGGTCGATGATGAAGCCGCGGTCGGGCGTCACGGTGTAGAGGCAAGCGGCGGCCTGGGTCACCCGTGCCGTCGCACCGGCGAGCCGGCCCGCCACGTGATGCTGGTACATGGCGGCGGATTCGTCAGAACTTACGGTGCGATCGAGGGCTTCGGCCGGCGTGGCAATCTCGTACTGCTCGGTGGCAACCTTGACTTGGGCCTCGCCCGGCAGGGGCGGGAAGCCGTAGAGGTAGTCCGTGTCGCCGGCGCCGTGCATCCAGATGAAGACCGGCGCGCCGGGGCCGTAGGCCGAGGCGTCGTCGAGGGCGTACCAGTGCAGGAGTTGCCGGTTAACCGTAAGCAGGTCCGTGAAAGGTGCGCCGAGAAGAGGCGCGGTCCAGGTCCCGGCCGCAACCACCACCTGATCGGCCAGGACGACGCCGTGGTCGGTCTCGATGCGGACCCCGCCCGGTTCCTGGAGAATCGAACGCACCGTCGTCCCGGTTCGGATTGCTGCGCCGAGTTCGCCGGCTCGGCGCAGTTGCGCGGCGATGCAGCGTTCGGGGCGCACGTAGCCGCCGCCCGGCTCGTGATAGGCCTTCTCGTCGCCGGTGAGATTCCGGAATTGCGGGAAGCGGCGCGCGACCTCGTGCCCGTCGAGGACCTCGTGGGGAATCGCAAAGGCTTGCGCGGCGTCGATCGAGCGTCCGACGAAATCCGGCTTGCCGTGATGGGAGGAGATTCCGCTGCCCGGCCCCATCACCAGGGCGCCGCAGGCGGTCAGCAGCGTCTCGCCGGTCTCCGCTTCCAGGGCCCGCCAGATCCGGTGCGAGGCCAGGACGAAGGGGACGTAGTCGCGGCCCTCGCCGACGGCCTGACGGGTGATGCGGCTCTCGCCGTGGCTCGATCCCAGAGTGTGCGGCGGGGCGAAGCGATCGATCCCGACCGCCTTCGCCCCGCGCAGCCTCAACTGATAGAGGGCTGCGCTACCCATGGCCCCGAGGCCCACGACGGCAATGTCAAAACGGTCTTCCATCCTTGGAGGCGCTCCGTCCGCACTCGAGCCGCTCTGTGCTTCGCTTGAGGGCAAATCCATTGCGAGGCGATGCGTCTGGCCGCATGGTACGCCCAACGCGCCGATGGGGCGGCAGCTGCCGGGTCGCTCCACCGCTGAACCGAGCGGGGATCGGCTCATCCACCGTGGAGGCGGCGGGCGCCTAGCAGTATCGTCCGGTGCGACATCGGCCTGCCGCACCAACACGCTTTCAGGAAACGGACGGACTGTCGCTCACGCCGGCCGGTTACGCCGAACCTAAACGTCGCATGCGAAAACCCGGGCGTCCGACACCGGCTCGCTACCGAGCGCGGGACGGATCGATCACCAGGATATACTCGCAGGGCTCCTTGCCGAGACTCGTGAAGGCGTGCCCGGCATCGGCTTCGAAGTACAGGCTATCCCCCGTCTCGGCGACGACGGTCCGATCGCCGATCACGGCGCGCAGGCGGCCGCGCAGGATGTAGATGTATTCCGAAACGCCGGGGCGATGGGCGGTAAACTCGCCTGTGCTGCCACCGGGCGGCAGGGTGTTCAGCACCAGATCGATGCCTCGGCCCGGCAGGACCGGGGACAGGCACCGGCGTAGGAAGCCCGACTCGTCATCCCGCAGCACGGGCTGCCGGCGCGCCGGAATCAGCAGCACCTCGCGTTCGGTCGTGGGTGACATCAGGCGCGAGAAGGTCACCCCGAGCGCCTCGGCCAAGCGCGAGAGCACGACAGTCGACGGGACCGCCTCGGCTCTCTCGATCTTCGAAATCATCGAGCGGCTCACGCCGGACCGCGTCGCCAGCGCCTCCAGAGACAGGTGAAGCTCCCTGCGGCGGCGACGGATCTCCTCGGACACGTAAATCTGAGAACTCGTCTCCGTCCCGCTCTGCCCCGGGGCGACCATCTCCCTCACCGACATGCCGTCATCCACTCCCATCCTTCCGGTACCCCGGCAGCATGGCCGTGCGGGTCAGCTTTGCCCCTGAATAGTTGATCAGCGGGACGTTTGCACGAGCCCCGCGCCCCGGTGTTCCGACCCTCGCAGCCCCCCGGGCATCGTCGCCCGAGATGTCGCGCTCCTGCGCCACCGTCCTGCCGCGTCCTCGCCGAAAGATCCACACTCAGCTGGCATGCCGATTGCCTCCACGTGAGTGGAAATTTCTCCAAGTCGGTGGAGGGCTGAACATCATGGCCAGTGCGGCGATCGCGATGGAGGCGGAATCCGGTCTCGACCAGAATGAGAGCTCGCGCGCGGACCAACGACAGATCGTCTGGTCGAGCGTGATCGGCACGACCGTCGAATGGTACGACTTCCTGATCTACGGCACGGCCAGTGCCTTGGTGTTCAACAAGCTTTTCTTCCCGAGCATTGATCCCGTCGTCGGGACCATCGCGGCTTTCGGCTCCTATGCGGTCGGTTTCCTTGCTCGCCCCTTGGGCGGCGCCGTCTTCGGCCATTTCGGCGACAGGATCGGCCGCAAGGCCATGCTGTCCCTGACGATCATGATCATGGGCCTCGGCACCTTCCTGATCGGCTGCCTTCCGACCTATGCGCAGATCGGCGTCTGGGCGCCGATCCTCCTCGTCGCCCTTCGGCTGGTTCAGGGTATCGGGATCGGCGGGGAATGGGGCGGTGCGGTCCTGATGGTGGTCGAGAGCGTACCGGCGCATCGGCGCGGCTTCTTCGGGAGCATCGTTCAACTCGGCTATCCCCTGGGCGTGATCCTCTCCATCGGAGCCTTCGCCTTGGCCGGGCTCATGCCCGAGGCCGAGTTCCTTGGCTGGGGCTGGCGCCTGCCGTTCCTGGCCAGCGCCTTCCTCGTCGCTGTCGGGCTCTTCATCCGGCTTCGTCTGCATGAGACACCTTCCTTCCAGCGCGTGAAGCAGCGTGCCGCCGTCGCGAAGATCCCGGTGGTCGAAATCCTCACCGAGCATCCCCGCACCTTCCTGAAGGCTGTCGGCCTGAAGGTGTCGGAGATCGCCTATGTCAGCATCGTCACGGTGTTCTCGATTTCCTACGTGACGGGGCAACTCGGCCTGCCTCGTAGCGTCATTCTGAACGGCATCCTCGTCGCGGCCATCATCGAGCTCTTCACGATCCCGGTCTTCGGATGGCTCTCGGACCGCTTCGGCCGGCGCGCCCTGTTCGTGGCCGCGTGCCTGTTCTCGATCGTCTTCGCCTTCCCACTATTTCAGCTTCTCGACACCCGAAACCCGACCATCATCACACTGACCGTCGCGGTAGCCCTGAGCTTCGGCCAGGGCATCATGTTCGGTACGGGGGCGGCCTGGATGTCGGAACTGTTCGACGCACGCCTGCGCTACAGCGGTGCCTCGCTCGGCTTTCAGGTCGGGGCTGCCCTCAGCGGTGGCTTCACGCCACTCATCGCCGCAGCCCTACTGACCTGGAGCAGCGGTGCGACCTGGCCGATCTCGATCTACCTGATCGTGCTGGCCTGCGTGACCCTGACTGCCGCGTTCCTTTCGCCAGAGACCGCGCGGCGTCAGATCGATTGAGCGGCCGGACCCGGGTGGTTTTTGACACAGCGGGAAACCGCCACCCACAACTCCTTCACAGTGGATAATTTTCTAGTATCGTAGATGGATTCTGGAGCCTGTCGGCTTCGAGGAGGATGGATGAATAGGACGATCATCAAGACGGACAAAGCTGCTCCGGCGGCCGGTCCCTACGCCCAGGCGACCCGTGTCGGCGATCTGGTCTTCGCTTCCGGGCAGCTCCCGATCGACCCGGAAACGGGTGGATTTCCCGACGGCATCGCGGCGCAGACGCGCGCCTCGCTGGCCAATCTCGCAGCGGTTCTAGAGGCGGGTGGCGCGAGTCTGGCGAGCGTGGCCAAGACCACCGTGTTTCTGAAGGACATGAACGACTTCAGCGCCATGAATGCCGTCTATGCGGAGCACTTCCCTGGCGATGCCCCGGCGCGCTCGACGATCGAAGTCGCACGGCTGCCCCGCGACGCCATGGTCGAGATCGAAGCCATCGCCCTCGCGACCCGGCCGGAGACCACCCGATGACGGACGCATCGGCTCCCCGCATGGTTGAGGCGTTCTCGCACCCAGCCGGCGCGATCGCAGTCGGCGTCCCCGGCGGAGCCGTGGGATGGCAGGGCGTCCTGCTCAACATCCATACGGCTTCAGCAGCGAGCTACGAGATGGAGGAGCATACCGAGGCCCGGTGCGTGGCCGGACGCGGCATCGAGGGCGACCGCTACTATCTCGGTTCCGGCACCTATTCGCCCAAGCCGGATACCCGCGAGGTGACTCTGATCGAGCAGGAGGCGCTGGATGCGATCAACCGAAACGACCCGCCCCTGCAGAGTGGCCCCATGCACATCGCGCCCATCGATCACCGCCGCAACCTTACCGTCCGCGGCGTTCCCCTGAACCACCTCGTGGGACGACGCTTTCGCGTCGGTGAGGTGATCTTGCGCGGCGGACGGCTGAACTTCCCCTGCAGATACCTTGAGGAACTCCTCGGCCAGCCTGTCTATCTGCCGCTGTACAACCGCTCGGGCCTGAATTGCGGGATCGAGCGAGGCGGCATCATTCGCGTCGGCGATACGATCGAGATGGTAGACTAGCTCGTGAGCGCGCGCCTGATCATGAAGTTGCAGGTTGCGGCGGCCGTCGCGACGACGTCCGACGTCTTGCATCTCACCCTGGTTCATCCGCGTCGGCCGGAACTCCCATCCTGGACAGCGGGTGCCCATATCGATCTGCGGCTCCTCGACGGCCGCGTGCGCCAGTACTCGCTCTGCGGCGATCCTGCCGAGCGCGGCCGATACGAGATCGCGGTCAAGCGCGAGGATGCGGGTCGCGGAGGTTCGACCTGGGTGCACGGCAACCTCACCGCGGGTTCGGTTGCTGACGTTTCCGCGCCTCGCAACAACTTTCCACTCGCCCCCGCTGCACGCCGCCACATCCTCGTTGCGGGTGGGATCGGCGTAACGCCGCTCCTCGCCATGGCGCGGACACTTGCCAACGAGGAGGCTGACTTCGATCTGCATTTCTGCGCACGCTCCGCGGCCGACGCGCCCCTTCTCGCACCTGTCCGCGCAGTCTGCGGTGATCGCCTTCAGCACTGGTTCTCCGATCAAGGACAGCGCTTCGATCCAGCACGGCTGGGTGGCTCTGCTGCGGACACCCACGTCTACGCTTGTGGCCCGCGGCGCCTCACCGAGGCCGTCCAGGCTGTTCTTGGCAAGAAGGGCTGGCCGCCGGAGCAGGTCCATGTCGAGCATTTCGCCGCCCTTTCGGACGAGACCTCCAAGCCCGAGCCGTTCGAGGCGCACATCGCATCGACAGGCGCCCTGCTTCACGTGCCAGCGGATCGTTCCCTCCTCGACGTCCTGCGGGAGCACGGCATCTCTCAGCCCGCCTCGTGCGAACTCGGGGTCTGTGGCGCCTGCGAGTGCGGCTATCGCGACGGTACGGTGATCCATCGCGATGTCGTTCTCTCGGTCGGGAAACGGCGGGATCGAATGACGCCATGCGTCTCGCGTGCTCGGGGCGGCGTGACCCTCGATCTCTGAGAGAGGGTGGGGCGATGACCACCGAACGCGATCATTCGCATGGACCGAGCATGACCGAGATCGATACCGAAACGTTTCTGGCCGACCTGTACGAATTGCGCGAGATCGGCCGGTTCCGCACCGGCGTCCACCGGCCGACCTTCTCGCTTGAGGATATGCAGGCGCGCCGCTGGCTGATGACCCGGCTCGAAGAATGCGGTCTTGAGGCGTCGATCGACGGCATCGGCAACGTGCTCGGTCGTCATCGCGGCCCGGGACCCCACCTCTTGGTCGGCAGCCACATCGAGACCCAGAACGAGGCCGGCTGGCTCGACGGGGCGCTCGGCGTCGTCGCCGGGCTGGCGCTGGCGAGGGCCGGGCTGCCCGTCGACGTCGTCGCCTTCGCCGACGAGGAGGGGCACTTTTCCGGCGGCTTCCTGGGAAGCCGCTCGGCGATCGGTGATCTGACGGAGGGTGAGATCGACGCCGCCTGCAACCGCACAGACGGCACGCCCCTGCGGATGGCCCTCGAATCCGCAGGGCTCGCGGGCCTTTCCCGGATGCAGCTGGATCCCGCCCGCTACCGTGGCTTCCTGGAACTGCATATCGAGCAGGGCACGCAGCTCGAAGCCGCCGGCCAGCATCTCGGCGTGGTCAGCGGCATCGTGGCGATCTGGCAGTTTCAGATCCTATTCGAAGGCAACCAGGACCATGCCGGCGGCACCACAATGATCGAGCGCAGGGATGCCGGGCTCTCGGCGGTACGCCTCCTTGCGGCGGCCGACCGGGAATTTCCGAAGGTCTGCGGCCCGCGCAGCACCTGGACGACAGGACGGATCACCCTGGATCCCGGCGGCTACAGCATCATCCCGGGCCGGGCCGAGGTGGCCTTCCAGTTCCGAGACGTGTCGATTCCAGTGCTGGAGCGGATGGAGGCTTGCCTCGAAGCGCTGGTGCGCGAGTCGAACCGGCGGGAGCGTTGCACCGCCACGCTCACGGCCCTCTCGAAGGCGATCCCCGCCCCGTGCGACCCGAACCTGATGCGTGCCCTTTCGGAAGCGGCCGAACAGGTCTGCCCCGGCCGCTGGCAGGTGATGCCCTCGGGGGCCGGACACGACGCACAGAACGTGGCCCGCATCCTGCCGGCCGCCATGCTGTTCGTCCCATCGATCGGCGGTATCAGCCATCACTGGGCAGAGGATACCTGCGACGCAGACCTAGTTTCCGGCGTGCGCGCCCTTGGAGTGGCGGCGAAGCAGGTCCTCGCCAAGTGATTTCGCCCACCGTTTCTGGAAGCCCCCGTCAAGACTCCAGCCGCTGACCCGTCCTGATGTTTAGGCAATGACGTCGATGATCGGCGATAGAACCAGCTCGGACTGACCGACGCGGTGCCGTGCGAGCGCCTGCGACGCGCGGTTATGGCCGTATTCATGCAGGATCGCGTCGACCTGATCCCCGTCGGGCTGGAGATGGTGGCGTGGCGGCTACCTGAGGCTGGACGATGTGCGTGCGGCGCTCGTGATCCATGACGAGGTTCAGGAAGGCGTTTTCGCAGAAGCCTTCGCCGATGGCCGCTGGTCAGCGCGTACCGTTGCCGTGCCCCAGGCCGGGGGAGACCGATGGCGGAACGTCAGGCCGGGCCAAGCCCCTGTTGACGCGAGCGCTGCCGGGTTGGAAGCGATCGGCTGCCGGACCATCCGGATCCGGCGGCCGGGACGGGGGGCAACGCCAGGAGGATGGCCTGGTTTTGGACATCACAGGGTGGGATGTCGGGCGACAATCCGGGCCGGCTGCCGGTTGGGCAGCAACTCCGATGGCGGAAATGGCGTTCACCGTCCGAAAACCGTGGTGCGGTCTCATCGACCAATAAACGTCCGCCCGGTCTCGCTCCAGACCGCGGCGTCTACCGCATCGAACGATGAGCCGCCGGTCCGGCACCCGTGTCGTCCGAGATCCGCTGTGAATTCAAAGCGGGTGTGGGTCAGTCCCACCGCGCCCTCATTCAAGAGAAAGCTCGGGTTGCCGCAGCGGCAGCTTAAATCGTCAGGTCGCATTCATCGCTCGGCGTGCCATAAAAGTACGCTACGAATCGTATTCAGTGCCGTCAACGACAGCAGAGTTGACTGCACTGACCATCAATAGAGGATTGTATCTCCTTGTTTCTGGTGGCCTCGCGCGCGTGACGTCATCAAATTGCCGCACTGGCCCGATGAATGCATGATGCGATATGCTTCTGTACGCGGCCGTCGAGCCCCGCCCAACGGATTGATCGAGGCGAATTCAAGGTATGGCGGCGATCGTCCGACTGGCCCTGCTGCGGCCCTACACCTTCGTCGTGATGTCGATCCTGATCCTGATCTTCGGGGTCATGGCGATCGTGCGCACCCCGACCGACATCTTCCCCCGGATCGGCATCCCGGTGATCAGCGTCGTCTGGCAGTACACCGGGTTGCAGCCCGACGACATGGCGGGACGCATCGTATCGGTGTTCGAGCGCTCGCTGACCACCACGGTCAACGACATCGAGCACATCGAGTCGCAATCGGTCCCGGGCTACGGGATCGTGAAGATCTACTTCCAGCCCGGCGTCGACATCACCGCAGCCCAGGCGCAGGTCACCTCCATCTCGCAGACGCAGCTCAAGCAGCTGCCGCCGGGCGTCACGCCGCCCCTGATGCTCGCCTACAACGCGTCGAGCGTGCCGATCATCCAGCTCGCCCTGTCCAGCGACAGCCTCTCGCAGACGGCGCTCAACGACCTCGCGCAGAACTTCATCCGGCCTCAGCTCACCACGATCCCCGGGGCGCAGCTGCCCTACGCCTACGGCGGCGCCGCGCGCCAGGTGCAGATCGATCTCGACCAGTCGGCGCTGCACGCCCACGGCCTGTCGGCGGCCGACGTCGGCGCGGCCTTGGCCCGGCAGAACCTGATCAATCCGGTGGGCACCCAGAAGATCGGGAGCTTCGAGTGGATCGTCGACCTCAACGATTCACCCAAGAGCATCGAGGCGTTCAACGACCTGCCGGTCAAGGTCGTGGACGGCGCCGTGGTCTTCATGCGCGACGTCGCACACGTGCGCAACGGCTCGCCGCCCCAGACCAACGTCGTCCAGCTCGACGGCAAGAAGGGCGTGCTGATGTCGATCCTCAAGATCGGCAACGCCTCGACCTTGGACATCATCGCCGACGTCAAGGCGCGCCTGCCCGCCATCCAGGCGGGCCTGCCGACGGGCGTCGACCTCAAGTACGTGGCCGACCAGTCGGGCTTCGTGCGCGAGTCCGTGGTGGCGGTGGTGCGCGAGGGGGTCATCGCCGCCGCGCTGACCGGCCTGATGATCCTGGTCTTCCTGGGCAGCTGGCGCTCGACGCTGATCATCACCGTGTCGATCCCGCTCGCCGTGCTGTGCTCGCTGATCGCGCTCTCGGCGCTCGGGCAGACCATCAACGTGATGACGCTCGGCGGGCTCGCGCTGGCCGTCGGCATCCTCGTCGACGACGCGACCGTGACCATCGAGAACATCAACCGGCACATGGAAGAGTTCGGCGAGGACATCGTCACCGCGATCACCCGCGGGGCGCAGGAGATCATGCCGCCGGCCACCGTCGCCCTGTTCTGCATCTGCATCGCCTTCGTGCCGCTGCTGGCGTTGGGCGGCGTGGCGGGCTTCCTGTTCCGGCCGCTGGCGATGGCGGTGGTATTTGCGATGATCGCGTCCTACGCGCTCACCTATACCCTGGTGCCGACGCTGGCGCGCTACCTGCTGACCGAGCACGCCCACGGGCAGGATCCGGCGAACAAGCCCGGCCCCTTCGCCCGGTTTCAGCGAGGCTTCGAGCGCCGCTTCGAGGCCCTGCGGCAGGCCTATCTCGGGCTGCTCGGCTTGGCGCTGTCGCGCCGGAAGTCGTTCGCTGTCGGCTTCCTCACGGTGGTCGGCCTGTCGTTCGGCCTCGTCCCCTATCTCGGGCGGGACTTCTTCCCGGACGTGGATGCAGGGGCGCTCCGCATCCACCTGCGGGCCCCGACGGGCACGCGCATCGAGGAGATGACGGCACTGACCGGGCGGGTCGAGGGACGGCTGCGCGCGCTGATTCCGCCGGAACGGGTGGCCAGCGTCGTCAACAACATCGGCCTTCCGATCAGCGGCATCAACATTTCCTATGGCAACAGCGGCACCATCGGCACCTTCGACGCCGACATGCTGGTGACCCTCGACGAGACCAGTGGCGGCAGCGAGGGCGGCCCATCGACCGCGGCGCTGACTCGGCAGCTGCGTGAGCGCCTGCCGCAGGATTTTCCCGGCGTGACCTTCGCCTTCCTGCCCGCCGACATCGTCAGCCAGATCCTGAACTTCGGCTCCCCCGCCGCGCTGGATGTCCAGGTGGCCAGCCGCGACATCGCGGGGGGCCGCGCCTACGCCAACATGCTCCTGGCCCGGGTCCGCCGCGTAGCCGGGGTCGCGGACGCCCGCATCCAGGAGCAGGCGCGCAACCCGGCGCTGCGGGTCGATTTCGATCGCGCGCTCGCCGGGGTCGTCGGCCTGACCGAGGGCGACGCGGCCGCGAGCCTCCAGGCGACGCTGTCGGGCAGCACGCAGACCGCTCCGACCTACTGGCTCGACCCGCGCAACGGCGTGTCCTACCCGGTCTCCGTCCAGACGCCGCAGTATTCGATCGACACGCTGGGCGCGCTCAACAACCTGCCGATCACCGCCGCCCGCTCGGAGCAGCTCCTGGGGGGCTTGGCGACGATCCGCCCCGAGCCGCTCAGCGCGGTGGCGACCGACTACAACATCGCCCCCACCGTCAACATCCTGGCCACGACGCAGGACCGCGATCTCGGCGGCGTCACCGCGGACATCCAGGGGGCGATCGACGCGACGCGGGCCGACCTGCCGAAGGGGGCGACCGTCACGGTGCGCGGGCAGGCGGTGACCATGGCGCAGGCCTACCAGCAGCTGCTCGTGGGCCTCGCCTTCGCGATCGTGCTCATCTACCTGCTCATCGTCGTCAACTTCCAGTCCTGGGTCGACCCGTTCGTCATCGTGACGGCGCTGCCGGCGGCGCTCGCCGGCATCGTGTGGATGCTGTTCGCCACGCACACCCACGTTTCGGTGCCGGCGCTGACGGGGGCGATCATGTGCATGGGCGTGGCGACCGCCAACTCGATCCTGGTCATCAGCTTCGCCCGCGAGCAGCTCGACGCGGGACGCACGGCGATGGAGGCCGCGCTGGCGGCCGGGGCGACGCGGCTGCGGCCTGTGATGATGACCGCGCTGGCGATGATGATCGGCATGGCGCCGATGGCGATCGAGCCGGGCCAGAACGCCCCGCTCGGCCGCGCCGTGATCGGCGGATTGCTGTTCGCCACGCTCGCGACCCTGTTCTTCGTGCCGGTGGTCTTCGGCATCGTGCATGGGCGGCCGCGCCGCGCCGCGGCCCGGCGCGAAGACGCTTCCCCCCAGCTCCTCTCGTCCCCATCGGCCTGAGCGCAGATCCCGCATGCACCCGACCCAACACGCCAAATCCGACGACGCCGCGCACGCGAGCGCCGAGCCCGCAGTCGCGTCGCCCCGCACGCCGTCGGGG
>NZ_VRVH01000600.1:0-1008 GCF_008040095.1 Methylobacterium sp. WL6
CCCGGCGATCGCGAACGACGATCTGATGAAGCATCTGGCGAACCCGGCCGAGCAGGTGCTGCAGACGGTCGACTACGCCAACACGCGCTATTCGAAGCTCGACCAGATCAACGCGGGCAACGTCAAGAACCTCCAGGTGGCCTGGACCTTCTCGACGGGCGTTCTGCGCGGCCACGAGGGCTCGCCGCTCGTCGTCGGCAACATGATGTACGTCCACACGCCGTTCCCGAACATCGTCTACGCGCTCGACCTCGACCACGAGGCCAAGATCGTGTGGAAGTACGAGCCCAAGCAGGACCCGTCGGTGATCCCGGTGATGTGCTGCGACACGGTCAATCGCGGCCTGGCCTACTCGGACAACGCGATCATCCTGCACCAGGCCGACACCACGGTGGTGTCGCTCGACGCCAAGACCGGCAAGGTGAACTGGTCGGTGGTGAACGGCGACCCGAAGAAGGGCGAGACCAACACCGCCACGGTCCTGCCGGTGAAGGACAAGATCATCGTCGGCATCTCGGGCGGCGAGTTCGGCGTGCAGTGCCACGTGACCGCCTACGACGCCAAGACCGGCAAGAAGGTCTGGCGCGGCTACTCGATCGGCCCGGACGACCAGATGCTGGTCGACCCGGAGAAGACCACCTACCTCGGCAAGCCGGTGGGCAAGGACTCGTCGACCAAGACCTGGGAAGGCGACCAGTGGAAGACCGGCGGCGGCTGCACCTGGGGCTGGTTCTCCTACGACCCCAAGCTCGACCTGATGTACTACGGCTCGGGCAACCCCTCGACCTGGAACCCCAAGCAGCGTCCGGGCGAAAACCGCTGGTCGATGACCATCTGGGCGCGTAACCCCGACACGGGCGTGGCCAAGTGGGTCTACCAGATGACCCCCCACGACGAGTGGGACTACGACGGCATCAACGAGATGATCCTCACGGATCAGAAGGTCGGCGGCAAGGAGACCCCGCTGCTGACCCACTTCGACCGCAACGGCTTCGGCTACACCCTCAA
>NZ_VRVH01000601.1:0-1007 GCF_008040095.1 Methylobacterium sp. WL6
AGGTTGAGGGGACGCGGGTTCGACGGGCTTGAACGAGGGCTATGGGAGGGACGGAGTTCGGCCTTTGGTCCGAAAGCGGGCGTTCCGCATGCGACTCTACTCAGATGCTCAGGCGCCGTTCGACCTAAAGCAAAACCGGTTACGCGCCCTTTGATTACTTCATCCAATAATTAGATTTGATCAGGTTGAAAAATTGAATTTATTGGTATTTCTCGACAATCCAATGACCGTCTTCGAACATAATCTTAGCTTCCTCCAAGCTTTCCCCTCTACCTCCGCGTATATAGGTTAGTATCAACTCACATCCTTGACCCCGTGCATTCACGAAACGGCGCGAAGGCAGCGATGTCTTTAAATCAGTTCGATTGAATGGCTCGTTTTTGTCAGCCAACTCTCCGAAAGCAATCACTGCTTCCTTGGGCATGTCTCGACGAAAGGGGATCGGCACCCATTGATCGGCTGGATAAGGGCACGATAGTCCAGACATAGCAATGAGAAGAAAAAACATCAGCGAAGTCCCGCTAGATTTTAGCAAAACTAATGATCGAAAATTGATAGACGTTTCAGGAATGAACCTTCCTACAGTCCTTTTGCCAAATATTCCGATCGTCCGACGCTGCTTCACCCAAAACTGGAGCGGACCTTTCTCGGGCGCGAGAATGGTCGAAAGCGGTCAATGGAACTCTGTCAAGCGCCAACACTCTCCACTACCGGCGCGCGGCCAATCCCCGCGCGCCGGCCCAAACTCCCCAAAATTCACTTCTGCTTGGCGATGACCTTGTCCTTGATGCCGTCGTAGACCGACTGCGAGAGGATCTTCTTCTGCACGAGGTCGTCCTTGCCCTTGTAGGGGCGGCCCTTGATGATCGCGGCCGAGCGGGCGGCGCCGATGCCGGGGAGCGCGTCGAGCTCGGCGGCGGAGGCGCTGTTGAGGTCGAGCAGGGCGCCCTTGGCGGCGTTCGGCGCGCCGGCGACGGGGGCCGAGGGCTTCATCGGCGCGGCCGGGG
>NZ_VRVH01000602.1:0-1002 GCF_008040095.1 Methylobacterium sp. WL6
TGTATGGTCCCGGGATGAGGTGTGACGGGTCGATCCTGAAGCGATTGGGCTCTTTCGTCCAGGCGTTCAGGATGAACTCGGTGGGTGTCAGGCCCCGCAGGGTCTTGAGCCGACGAGCGTGATTGTAGGCATCGACGAACAGGTGCAGATGCGTTCGAAGCTGGTCGTGGCTGTCGTAGTGGTAGCGCTTGACCGTCGCATCCTTGATGGTGCGGTTCATCCGCTCGACCTGCCCGTTGGTCCAAGGATGGTTCACCTTGGTCAGCCGATGCTCGATGTTGTGCTCGTCGCAGACGCGGTCGAAGATGTGCTTACTATCGTAGATGTCCTGTCGACGTGATGTGAACTGAACGCCGTTATCTGTGAGCACGGTGTGGATGCGGTAAGGCACCGCCTCAATGAAGTCGCGCAGAAACTGGGCGGCCTCCATCTTGCCGGCGCTCTCCACGAGCCGCACGAAGGCAAATTTGCTGGTTCGATCGATGGCTACGAACAGCCTGAGCTTACCTTCGGCCGTGCTCACCTCGGCGATGTCGATGTGGACGTAGCCAATGGCGTAGGTCGCAAAGCGCTGCTTCTTGGGTTTGTCGCCTTCGATCTCGGGTAGTCGGCTGATGCAGTGCCGTTCCAGGCAGCGATGCAGCGAGGATCGCGTCAGGTGCGGGATCGTCGGCTGCAAGCCATAGAGGCAGTCGTCAAGCGGCAGCAGGGTATGCCGGCGGAAGGCGACAATGATCGCTTCCTCCTCGACGGTGAGCACGGTGGAGCGCGGTTCCTTGGGGCCCATCCGGGCATCCGCTGTGCTCGTCCGTTTGCGCCACTTCTGCACCGTCGTCGGGCTGACGCCGTAGCGCTTGGCCAGCGCTCTTACGCTCTCTTCACGTAGCTGGATCGCGCGACGGACTGCCTCCGTCGTGGTGGCGCTTCCATGAAGAACCTGGCCCATAGCGCATCCCTCGCAGCATGGTGGTCAACCGTACCACCACACCGCGGGATCAAACA
>NZ_VRVH01000603.1:0-993 GCF_008040095.1 Methylobacterium sp. WL6
GTGCTGGCGCACCAGCCGCAGCGCCGGCTCGGAGACGTCGTCGCCCTGGAGCCGCTGCGAATCGGCCGGCGCGTGCTGCGGCTGGTGCGCCAGCACCGTGCGGATGCGCCGGGCGCGCCACGGCTCGTGCCACTCGAAGCCGAGCTTCCGCGCCTCAGCCGGGTACTCCTCCGGCAGGTTCATCTCGTTGGCCGAGTAGACGAAGCCGGCGCCCGGATCGATCCGGCTCGGCAGGTCTCCCCCGTCGTGGAACCCGGCCCAGGCGTATCGGCCGTCGCCCGGCACCGGCCGCAGGCCGTCCCAGTTCGGGCGGATCGGCGCCTTGCCCGCCGTGAACCACGCGACCCGCCCGGTCACGTCGGCGTAGACCTGGTTGACGGAGGGCGCCGACCAGTGCCGCAGCGCCGCGCCGAAGGCCTCCGGCGTCGCGGCGTCGAGATAGGCCAGGCTGCCGAGATAGGCGCCGGCGCCGGGCTCGGACCACACCGTGCGGACGGCGAAGGCCTTGGCGGTGGCGCGGTCCTCGCAGATCACCGGGCCGTGGCGGGTGAAGCCGAGCGTGACCGGCTCGTCGGCCTCGCCGCGGACGGGGATGCGCTCGTGCACCCGCTCGATCGGCGCCCAGCCGCCGTCGAACCGGAACCGGTCCGGGTCGCCGGGGTCGACGTCGAGGACGAACAGGTCCTCCTGGTCGAAGGGGGCGATGGTCAGGCCGAAGGCGGCCTTGCCGTTGTGGCCGATGCTGATGCCGGGGAGCGCCGGCTCGCCGGCGCCGATCACGTCGAGCCCGGGCGCGGTGAGGTGGACGACGTAGCGCAGCGCCGGCAGGGCGTAGGCGCGGTGCGGGTCGCTCGCCAGGATCGGCCGCCCGGTGGCGCTGCGCGACGGCGCGACCGCCCAGGCGTTCGAGCCGTCGCCGGCCGGCTCGGGGTTTTCGGCGATCGTCTCGCGCCCGACGTTCCCGTGCGCGTCGACCCGGGTCCAGGCCCAGGC
>NZ_VRVH01000604.1:0-977 GCF_008040095.1 Methylobacterium sp. WL6
GCCTCGGCCCGGCGGGGGCGGCCGCCGGGCCGAGGCGGCGTCGGGCCGGATCAGTCGTCGCAGGGCAGCAGGTCGGCGCCGTCGGCGATGAACTGCGCGGTGTCGCGGACGGTCTGCGGCGTGCGCGGATCGTGGGCGACGAGGCCGGCCTCCTCGCGCAGGCGGTCGTTGCAGGCGCAGTGCGGCAGCCGGCCCGAGGCGCGGTCCGGCGTGCAGGCGTCGTGGTGGGCGCAGGCGAGGTCGAGGGCGTCCACCGGCGGGTGCCCCGGCCCGCGGTTGCCCGGGCCGCAGAAGTTGCCGTGGATCAGCAGGGCGTTGTGGGCGCCGTCGATCCGCGGCATCTCCTGCGCGTGGACCAGGGCGGGCAGCGCCACGGCGAGGGCGCCCGCGAGGGCGAGCCCGCGGAAACGGATGGTTCGAAAAACGGTCACGGTCGATCCTGTTCGCTGACGCCGCCCTCGACGGGGAAGATGGGGCGTCGATCCGGCAGGGCAACCGGCGGATCAGCCGCGCGATCCGAGCGTCGTCGCAAAGGTCGCACCGGGGTCGGGAGCCTACAGGACCGGGCTCCGCCGGCGAAGCACCAGTCGATCGTGCCGGTCCGGTTGACGCATGTTAAGACCGGGCCAGGCCGTTGCTATCATAGGCTGCAAAGATCGCTCGGATCGGCAGGAAACCGCCGGATCTCAAGATCGCGTGTGGTGCGAAGACCGCGCGCGCTCAGCGGGCATGGCCGTCCTGCGGGCGGTCGAAGTCGAGCGACGCGGTGTCGATCACGATCTGCGTCCGGCTGATCACCTCCAGCTTGCGCAGGATCTCGGAGACGTGGGCCTTCACGGTCGAGTCGCCGACCTGGAGCGCGTGGGCGATCTGCTTGTTGAGCTTGCCCTGGCGGATCATCAGCAGCACCCGCATCTGCTGCGGGGTGAGGCGGGCGATGCGCTCGGCGAGCGGGGCCTTCCGCGCGGCGCCGCGGG
>NZ_VRVH01000605.1:0-974 GCF_008040095.1 Methylobacterium sp. WL6
GCTGAAATACCAGCCGCCGGCACCGGAGGTGTTCGTGCCAGCCTTCTCCGCTTGGCCGGCTGCGCTCGCCCGACCAGCTCCGCCGGCCAAGCTACTCGTGGCGGAGCGGCCCACCGTGCACTAACTTCACCCTTGGACCACCTCGCGGGGGCCGATCAGTTCCTGGGCATCGTCTTCGAGGGCCAGAACGTCGCGTTTATGGCCGGGCTCGCCTTCGCCGTCGCGGCCTCAGCGAACTTCCCCGCGCCGCTTCTGTCCATCACTTGGAAGCGGTTCACGACCCCTGCAGCTGTCGCCAGCATCCTGGTCGGGACATTCTCTTCCCTCCTGATGATCTGGCTGTCGCCCACGGTTCAAGTGGACGTGCTCGGAAAAACCTTGTTTGACGTCTCGCGCGCGTGGTGGTTCGTCCCGGTGAAGAACCCGGCCATCATCAGCATGCCGGTATCCTTCATCGTGGCGGTCGTCGTCTCTCTTCTCACCCAGGAGAACGACGCCGAGGGCACCTTCCGCGAGATGCGCCACCGGATCATGTTCGGGAAGTCCAGGGACGCTTATCCAGAATGCTGATTACGGGCTGCCCGATACGAGGGGATGGGGCGTCGGATGGCGCCCTTTCCCTGCTTTGAAGGACGGCGCAGCGGGAGTGTTGCGAGAGGTTCCAGAAGCTGCTGACAAGCTAGGCCCCATCGTCAATCCATAATATAAATCTCAAAATTAATACCACTCAAAAATAGATTGCACTCCAAATATAACTCAGAACTCGAGCAGCATTCGATCATGCATCTTTCTGAACATTCGGCTATGTTATTTACATTCAGATGTGCCATTCGACGCTGCCGTTGTAGAACATGTTGGCGACGCCGCCGCTGTTGTAGCCGGCATGGTTGTCGGCAGCGTCGCCCGCCAGGGTCTGGCCGTTGAGGCTGACCTGATGGACGTAGAGGTTGCGGTCGGCCGTCGCGCTGCCGCCG
>NZ_VRVH01000606.1:0-967 GCF_008040095.1 Methylobacterium sp. WL6
CACCGGGCGCCCGCCGGAGGGCGCGCGGCCGCGGGGCGCCTCGTCCCGGCGCGAGCGCTCGGCCTGGGCCTCCTTCTTCGGGCCGCCGAAGGGCGCGATCGGCTCGCGCACCGGGCTCTCGAAGTCGACGCCGGCTTGGCTCGCGAGGCCCTTGCCGAGCTGCTCCTTCAGGACCTTGGTCTTGATCTCCTCGGTCAGCCCGACCTCGAGGTCGCCGAGCTGGAACGGCCCGAACGACAGCCGGATCAGCCGGTTCACCGACAGGCCGAGATGCTCGAGGATGCGCTTGACCTCGCGGTTCTTGCCCTCGCGCAGGCCGAGCGTCAGCCAGACGTTGTCGCCGCTGGCGCGATCGAGGGTCGCCTCGACCGGGCCGTATTCCATGCCGTCGATGGTCACGCCCTTGCGCAGCTGGTCGAGCTCCATCTGCGTGATGTCGCCGAAGGCACGCACGCGGTAGCGGCGCAGCCAGCCGGTATCGGGATGGGCGATCACCTTGGCGAGGCCGCCGTCGTTGGTCAGCAGCAGCAGGCCTTCGGTGTTGATGTCGAGGCGGCCGATGGCGACGACGCGCGGCATCTCCTCGGGCATCACCTCGAACACGGTCTGGCGCCCTTCCGGGTCGCGCGCCGTGGTGACGAGGCCGCGCGGCTTGTGGAAGATCCAGAGCCGGGTGCGCTCGCGCGTCGGCAGCGGCTCGCCGTCGACGGTGATGGCGTCGGAATCCGTCACGTTGATCGCCGGCGTGTCGAGCACGCGGCCGTTCAGCGTGATGCGGCCTTCCGCGATCATCGCCTCGACGTCGCGGCGAGAGGCGATGCCGGCGCGGGCGATCGCCTTGGCGATGCGCTCGCCCTCGTAGGTCTCGGGCGCAGCGGGGGCGGCCGTCGCCAGCGCGGTCTCGGGGGCCGCGATCTCGGAAGCCGTGGCCTCCGGCGCGGCGGCCTCGAGCTCCTCGAGCTCGGCC
>NZ_VRVH01000607.1:0-946 GCF_008040095.1 Methylobacterium sp. WL6
CAGGGCGGTCTTGGGCATGAGCATGTGGACGCCCTTGTTGCCGTCGACCGTCTGGGTGATGCGCAGGTTTCCGGCGAGCGAGCACAGCATGTAGGCCTGGTTGCGGGTCAGCCCGGTGCGGGCGCAGACGTGGCGCACCATCTCGCGCACCGCCTGCCGCATCGCCTCGTCGAGGCTCTCGTGCAGGCCGATCGTCATCAGGTCGGTGGGCGTCTCGGCGAACGGCCACTCGTAGCCGAGGTCCTTGCGCACGGTCAGGCGGAAGGTGCCGGTGAGGCCGGTCTCCAGCGCCGTGATGCAGACCTCGCCGTCGCCCTGCACGCCGTGCCCGTCGCCGGCGTAGAAGCCGGCGCCCGGGTTGTAGACCGGCAGGTAGAGGGTCGAGCCGACCTTCAGCTCCTTGTTGTCCATGTTGCCGCCGAAGCCGCGCGGCACCGCGGTGCCGACGCGGCCCCAGGCGGCGGGCGGCGCCGTGCCGAGGATGCCGAAGAACGGGTCGAGCGGCAGCTCGGTGCCCCAGGGCAGCACGCAGACGCCGCGCGCGACGTCGATGTCGGGGTGGATGGTCTCGTACTCGGTGAACTCGTCGGGCAAGGTCCCGAGCAGGGGCAGGATCGAGACGAAGCCCCAATCCTGGCGGAACGCCTGATCCAGGATCTCGACCTGCAGCACGTCGCCCGGCTCGGCACCGCGGACATGGACCGGCCCGGTGACGAAGTGCGGCCCGGGGCCGGGGACGCATTGATCGAGCACCGCGAGGTGCTCGGCCGAGACCCGCGCGGGATCGGGATGCAGCGACTCGCGTCCGCCGGCGGGGAAGGAATGGAGGGTGACCGTGTCCCCGGACGCGATCTCGAGCACCGGCGGCAGCGCGGCGTCGAAGTAGCCGAGCACCATCTTGTCGGGGGTGGCCGGGATCTCGTGATGCGTCGGCATGTGCGCTCCT
>NZ_VRVH01000608.1:0-943 GCF_008040095.1 Methylobacterium sp. WL6
GCGCCGACGCCGGCGAGGAGGACGGCGAGCGCGAGAATCCCGCCGAGCCGCCGCGCGGTGCGGCCGCCGCGGTTGAGGCCGCGGTCGAGGGCGGCGATCACCCGGCCGATCCAGGTGACAGGGTGGCCGAGCGCCCTGTAGAGCGCGTCCGGATAGCCGAAGGCCGCCTCGATCGCGAGGGCGAGGGCGAGGATGGCGAGCGTATCGGGCGGATGAGCGAGCGCGGTGGACATGGCGTCTGGGGTCCGGGGAGGCCCGAGGCGGAGCCGATCGCCCATGGCGGCGACCTCGATGCGGCGCGGCGGATGTTTCCTGATGCGCCGGAGCCTTGGATCGACCTCTCGACCGGGATCAATCCGGTCCCCTATCCCTCCCCGGCGATCGACGCCAGCCTGTTCCACCGGCTGCCCTCCGCCGCGGACCATGCCGCGCTCCGCGAGGCGGCGTCCCGCGCCTACGGGGCGGCGCCCGATCGCATCGTGCCGGCGCCGGGCACGCAGATCCTGATCGAGACGATCCCCCGCCTGGTTTCGCCGCGCGCGGTCGCCGTCGTCGGGCCGACCTATGCCGAGCACGCAGCGGCGTGGCGTCGGGCCGGGCACGCCGTCTCGGCAGTGCCATGCCTCGAAGCGGTCGGCAGCGCGCAGGTCGTGGTCGTGGTCAATCCCAACAACCCCGACGGGCGGACGTGGCCGGCGTCCCCGCTGCTCGCCCTCGCCGAAGTCCTCTCCGCCCGCAGCGGCCTGCTTGTCGTGGACGAGGCCTTCGCCGATCTCGAAGCCGTCGAGAGCCTGTGCCCGCGGCTGCGGCCGGGGCTCGTGATCCTGCGCTCGTTCGGCAAGACCTACGGGCTCGCCGGCCTCAGGCTCGGTTTCGCCGTGGCGGAAGCCGGGATCGCGCGCCGAATCGCGGGGGCGCTCGGGCCCTGGGCCGTCGCCGGGCC
>NZ_VRVH01000609.1:0-942 GCF_008040095.1 Methylobacterium sp. WL6
CTGCCGCACCGAGGCGCCGCCGCTCGTCCAGGCCGCCGGCGCCGCGCCCGGCCACCTCGTCGCGGCCTGGTACGACCTTCCGGCGATCCTGGCGCGCGAAGCGGAGGAGGCACGGTGATGCGGGCCCCGGACTATCCGATCGTCTCGGTGCGCAACCTCTCGAAGCACTATCCCCTGCGCTCGTGGTGGGGCGGCAAGGCCTCGGTGTTCCGGGCGGTCGAGGACGTCAGCTTCGACATCCGCGCCGGCGAGACGCTGGGGCTCGTCGGCGAATCCGGCTCGGGCAAGTCGACCATCGGCCGTGCCGTGACGATGCTGAACCCGCCGACCGCGGGCACCGTCGCCTTCGAGGGCACGGACCTCGCCAAGCTCTCGCCGCGAGCGATGCGCGGCATGCGCGCCCGCATCCAGACCGTGTTCCAGGACCCCTACGCCGCGCTCAACCCGCGGATGAGCGTCGGCGACTACGTCTCCGAGGCGTTCAAGCTGCACCGGCCCGAGATGGGCCGGGCCGAGCGCCGCGCGGCGGTGGCCGGGCTGTTCGAGCGGGTCGGGCTGGAGCCGCGCTTCGCCGGGCGGTTCCCGCACCAGTTCTCCGGCGGCCAGCGCCAGCGCATCTGCATCGCCCGCGCCATCGCGCTCAAGCCGAGCTTCATCGTCGCCGACGAGCCGATCGCGGCGCTCGACGTCTCGATCCAGGCGCAGGTGGTCAACCTGCTGCAGGACCTGCAGGCCGAGCTCGGGCTGTCCTACCTGTTCATCTCCCACGACCTGCGCATGGTGCGCTATCTCTGCCACCGGGTCGCCGTGCTCTGGCGCGGCCGCATCGTCGAGCTGGCCGAGAGCGACGCGCTCTACGACGACCCGCGCCATCCCTACACGCGGCGCCTGCTCGGCGCCGTGCCGGTGCCCGACCCGGCCGCCGAGCGCGCCCGCCTCGCC
>NZ_VRVH01000060.1:0-22105 GCF_008040095.1 Methylobacterium sp. WL6
CAACGCGGGCCAGTCGGCCCCGGCCGGCGGCGTGGTCCACGCCATGCGCGGCGCCACCGCGCTGAAGGCGGAGCCCGACTTCGCCGGCCACGCGGAGACGTCGATCGAGGCCCTGCCCTTCGCCAAGCCGGAGCGCAGCGTCGCCGACCGGCGCGCCGAGGCCAAGATGAAGGGCTACGTCGGCGAGGCCTGCCCGGAATGCGCGAACTTCACGCTGGTCCGCAACGGAACCTGCCTGAAGTGCGACACCTGCGGCAGCACGACCGGCTGCTCGTAGGCGCTGCGGTCGGCACAGGTGTAGCGAACGGGTGTGAATCGAAGCATAAAAACGCCTTGCGGAACCATAGAGTAAGCTAGTTCGAAGCATAAGTTTGAAAATTCGAAGGGCGCGTGGCATAAGCCGCGCGCCCTTCTTTTGTTCAAGCTGCTGGTCTAACAAACAGAATCCCCACGGACCCATCTAGCCAACAACCGCTGAACAACCGAACAATTTTTTACTTCGCTTCCTTAATTTGACACCGAGCCGCACTCGAACAAATTAGCTCCGCGCCCAATCACGGAGCCCACAATGAACCCGTCAAATATATTCAACGCATTGGCTCGTTTCTGCGCAAAAGGCAGCAACACTCAACGGATTTTACGCCCCTATAAATTCACCCCAGATCACAATAAGCCACTAATTGATAGACTGCCATTCCAGATGCAGATCCGACCTCGATAGCACAGAGACCTCACAGCGCGCATTTCTGATCGCGCCAAGTGAATCTTGACTGACATCTTTGGTTTTAGACGTAGCGTCTAAAGGGCCTGCGGCGGAGATCTGCAATGGATAATGCTAATAGGCAGGCTGCCATGAACCGCATTCGCGCGCTGATGGCAAAAACTGTGTCCAATGGGTGTACCGAGAGTGAAGCTTTGGCTGCTGCAAAGAAGATTGGCGAACTCATGGATCGCTATGGGCTGACCTATTCCGATCTGGAACTCAAATCAGAACGTTGTAGGCAGCATACGGCTACGGAACGCTACCACGACGTCAACTTGGCTGCGAGTGCCATCGCCCGCTTCTGTGGCTGTCGCGTCTGGTTCGAGAGTGGTAGCGTTCAGTATTTCGGTTTGCCGCTCGACGTCGTCATTGCGAGCTACATGACAAGCCTGTGTCGATCGGCGATGGACGTTGGCTTCGATATCTATTGTCGATCGAGCGCACGTCCGCAGAAGTTCATGAGACGGGAGTTGCGCAAGCCATTCATGGTCGCGATGGGATACCGGCTCGCCGAGCGCTTCGAGGACATGGCGTCGGCACGAGAAACCAAGGCCACCACGGCGAATGGAACGTCCCTGGCCCTCGTGAAGAATGCGGTGGTCGAGGCTCAGTATCATGCGCTGGGGTTGACGCTTACCCCCTGCAGAGCCTCTCGGTACCGCGACAACTCTTCAGCCCGGGCCGCGGGTCGGGCTGCGGGCGACCGGGTGAACCTGGTGACGGGCATTTCCGGCGCGCGACCTCCAAAGTTTTTGTCATGATCGACGTGGTAACCGCCGACGACAGTTCAAGGAGATGGCGCGCGGAGGGATCCGCGCGCTATTTTTCTTTGTTTACAGAGCGTTACCGAACAGCGGCGAGGTGACGAACGCGCAAGCTCGGTGGTGCTGCAGCGCAGTTCCATGAGACCTCCCGACCCGACCATCTCAAAAGGCGGCCCTTGCCGGACGCGTACGGGCGAGATCAGCACGCGCCCCTGAGCCAGGGATACGATCTGTCAGCCAATTTACGTCATCGGTGACGACCTCCCATCGAACCCCCATGCGGAAGGGCCGACGCCATGATGCGAACGATCGTCTATGCCGACGGAGGTTGCGACCCGAACCCTGGACCCGGCGGCTGGGGCGTCGTCGTCGCGGCACAGGACGGCATGGTCGAACTCTGCGGCGGGGAGCCCGGCACCACGACCAACAACCGCATGGAGCTGACGGCTGCGATCAAGGGCCTCGAGCATTTCCCGGCCGGTGCGGCCATCGAGATGCGGTGCGATAGCCAGTACGTCGTCAAATCGGTGACGGAATGGATGCGCGGCTGGAAGGCGAAGGGCTGGCGCACGACAACGGGCGACGTGAAAAACGTCGACCTGATGAAGCGCCTCGATGAACTGAACGCCGCGCGAAACGTGATGTGGACCTGGGTCCGGGGGCATGCCGGCGACCGCCTCAACGAGCGCGCCGACGCTCTGGTTCACAAGGGCCGTCGCGAGGCAAAGCTCGGCAAGCTCGAATCGCGGAGTCACGCTGCCCCGGAACATGAGGCTGCTGCCACCCCGGTCGTCCCGCACCAGGGTGCGGCCTTACGCGTAGACCTCGCGCTCGGCCTTCAGGTCACGCGAGCCGCAAAGGCGGCGGGTGTCACGCCCGACGAGCTGGTCGACGACGCGATCCGCTTCTACCTCGAGATCGGCCCCGGTGAGGTCGCGCGTCTGCGATCGAGCCGGGCTTAACGGATCGGGACAGCCCGGGATCACGAATGCCTGCCAGTCCTTCCTGGATGCCGTGAGTTCGAGCATTTCACTCATCGAGTGTCTGCGCGATCAACGGCAGACGTTCGAAAGCGTAGCGTTTCTAATGCCCTGTCGCGGATCGCCGGCAGGCAAAAGCTGGCAGCGCAATCGCCTCTCCCAACGCGGGAATCTTAGATAGTCACGATCAAGGTCGCGGCATTTTCACAGCTGTACATATAGACCCGGAGTTCAGTGGCTTAAATCATGCTCTGAATCCAATGAGATTTTTGGTCCGGCGCAATAGAAGAAGTTATTTGATATTAGTGAAAAAATAGAATGTAATTTTAGAGGGATATCGCCTAAGCGACACTGTTCAAATTGGCAGTCTGGAGCCCCTTCTGGAGAGGGCATGGTGTGGCTGTGTCGCGCAAATCGATGAACGCCTAGAGGATCATTTTGGTTGGGCATACTACGGGTACGACGGGCCGCGGCTTAATGAGCAAAACCCGGGCAGCCACGCGCTGGCGCAGCCTGGCATCGACGCGTCATATCGTGTTGCTGCTGATCTGCTCCATCTACTTCATCGTCTACATGGACCGGGTCAATCTCGCGACGGCCGCCGGCAACGTCCGCGACGAGCTTGGCCTAAGCAACACTCAGCTCGGCCTCGTATTCTCGGCCTACGCCTATCCTTACGCCGCGCTTCAGTTGTTCGGCGGAGGATTGGCCGACCGGCTCGGCCCGCGCCTGACCCTCGGAGTGTTCGGGAGCATCTTCGCACTCGCCACCGTGTTCACGGGCCTCGTCGGTGGTCTGGCCTCGCTGATCGTCGTGCGTGCCTTTGTTGGCCTCGGCGAAGGACCGGCGCTTGCGGCCGCCACACGGGCGATCGCGGACTGGATGCCGAAGGAGCGCTGGAGCTTCGCCCAGGGGCTAACGCACGCGTTTTCGCGCATCGGTAACGCCGTCACCGCGCCCTTCGTCGCCCTCCTCATCGTCGCCATCAACTGGCGCGGCGCATTCTTCGTCATCGGCGCGCTCTCCCTGGCCTGGGTCGCCCTATGGGTCTGGTACTTTCGCGATGATCCGCGCCGCCACAGCGGCTCGACGGAGGCGGAGCTGGCCGAACTCGTGCCACGCCCCGTAAACAGGCCTCAGGTGCCGTACCGCCGCCTGTTCCGTCGCATGCTTCCGGTGATCCTGGTCGATTTCTGCTACGGCTGGACCTTGTTCGTGGTCTTGAACTGGCTGCCGTCGTTTTTCCGCGGTGCTTTCGGGCTCGACCTCGGCCGTTCGGCCCTGTTCACCGCCGGGATCTTCCTCGGCGGCATCTTGGGCGACACCCTCGGCGGCATCCTGAGCGATCGCATCCTGGTCCGGACCGGCAGTGTCGTCCGAGCTCGGCGCGACCTCATCGCTGGCGGTCTGATCGCTTCAGCTATCTGCTTCTCGCCGATCCTGTTCTCGCACGACTTCGCCATCGTCACCGGCGCGCTCGTGCTGGGGTTCTTTTGCATGGAGCTCGTGATCGCGCCGCTCTGGTCGGTGCCGATGGACATCACCCCCGAATTCTCCGGCACGGCGAGCGGGTTCATGAACTTCGGGGCGGCCAGCGCCGGGATCATCAGCCCTTGGGCTTTCGGCTGGATCGTCGACCTCACAGGCAATTGGAATCTGCCCTTCGCCTTCACGGTCGGCCTGATGCTATGCGGAGCCTTTGGCACCCGCTTCATGCACCCTGAGCGTCCTTTCTCCGCGCCCAATCAACAGGTCTGACATGACGATCGCACTCGATGACGAGGCCGCAGCGATGCGAGCTGGTGCCTTCGGGGAGGCCCGTCGACTTGCGATCGAGCATCAGATCGCCGTCGGCGACTTCTTCGACGCGCCTGACTTCGTCGCCGTGACCCAGGCCCATGTCATGGGCGATACGGAGTCCCTGGGCGAGGCCGGTGTCGCCTATGTCGAACGGCTCGCCGCACTTCCGGAAGCTGAGCGTCGCACCCGGATCCCGACCATCACCGATCCACGCGGCCTCGATTTTGCCGCCTACCGACGCCTTGGCCAAACCGAGGCCATGGCCGCTCTCGAACGCCGCGCCGCTCATGCGCTGGAAGCGCTCGGCGTGCTGATGACCAACACCTGCATCAACTATCAGACCGTTATGCCGCCCACGCGCGGCGAGCACCTCGCCATGGGTGACACCGGTGTCGCCATCTATTGCAACAGCGTCTTCGGCGCGCGGACCAACTTCGAGGGCGGGCCTTCGGCACTCGCAGCCGGGCTGACCGGTCGCACTCCACGCTATGGCTATCATCTCGATCGGTATCGCCGCGCCACGCGCCACTTCGTCGTCGATGCCCCGTTGCGCGATCTCGCCGATTGGGGTGCGCTCGGCGCTCTCATCGGTCGATCCTGCAATAGCTACTGGGAGGTCCCTGTCATCGAGGGCGTCACCGTATCGCCCGGCTCGGACGCGCTGAAGCAGCTGGGAGCGGCCATGGCGAGCTTCGGCTCCACTGCCCTCTTCCACCTCGTCGGACTGACCGCGGAGGCTCGCGATCTCGGTGACGTCAGCGACGGAAGCTTGCCGGAACCGACAGTGATCCGCTTGGGCGACATCGAAGGGCTCTACAAGCGCTACGAAGCCCCCGGCGAGAAGGTCGATGTCGTCGTGTTCTCGGCCCCGCAGCTGTCGCTGATGGAGCTCGACGATCTCGCGCGTCGTCTCGACGGGCGTACGGTTCACCCTGAGACAGACTTGCTCATCGCCACATCACCCGAGAACAAGTCGGCAGCGGACCGGATGGGGCTCACCCGCCGGATCGAGGCGGCCGGGGGCCTCGTGCTCGAAGGCGTCTGCTTCTATCAGTCCTATGCTCGCGAGATGGCCGAGGCGATGGGCTGGCATCGCCTGATGACCCCCTCCGCCAAGCTCGCGAACATCATTGGCGGATATGGCTATGCGCCCACCCTTGGGACCGTCGAGCAGTGCGTCGACGCCGCGGTCGTCGGGAGGATCAGCGCATGATCCAGTTGCGGTGCCATCCGGGTGTCGGACCCATCGTGCGCGGCGTCGCGCTCGTCGCGCAGGATGATTTCAGCGCCCGATACGATCTCGACCGCAGCCGCGGAGTGTTTTCGCGGGAGGCACACCGCCTGCACGGCCAAAGCTACGTCGGCCGCATCCTCGTGCTCAACACGGCCAAAGGCGGCGTCGCTTCGGCCTGGATGCTACGCGACATGGTCGAGCGCGGGCTGGCTCCGGCTGGCCTGCTCTTCAATCGGGTCAATCCGATCCTGGCGCAGGGAGCGGTCTTCGCCGGCTTAGCGCTGATGGATCGGTTCGACGGCAACGTGACGAGCCTGATCGCGACGGGAGACGAACTCGAGCTCGATCCTGCACAAGGACTGATCTCGATCACTCAGAGAACGATTGGCTAACCTGAGCGTCCGAAATAGCCGCCATCTGCGGCCCTTCTCGACGACCCGGTCGGGTGGATTTCTGCACGTCGGCGCTCCGGTGACATACTCATGAGCCGGACGTTTGCCTCACGTGTTCAGCGGCACAGGTTGGTGCCACCGCGGCCTCGCCCAAGGGCTTGCGGCACGATTTCTATGTGCATGCCCTTTGCTCTGGTATACCTCTGAATCGAATGCAATTCTGGCTTGGACATGCCGACATCGCGATAACGACCATCTAGGCCGACGTGATGGGGTCCGAAGAACGCAAGATCGCTGGCCTGTGTGATCGCTGACCGTTCGAAAGCACTGCACAGAGTGCGACTTATAACTTGCACGATGCAGTATGCGACTTTCCTCTGCGTAGTAGAAATATGAAAGATGAAATCTATGGCTGGGTCCGTTCACGACCCTTAGCAGACCGTCAGGTTGTGTGTGCGAGGATGGGTGGCGGTCCACCAATTGGCTCGTTCAGAGGTCGACATGGTGAGGATCGTGGTTCGCATCTCCAGGCTGTTCCCTGATAGTGGTTGATGAAAAATTGACCCGAGCCAGCGAATCAAAGCAAAGCATCCGAGAGAAGATCGCCGCGATGCTCTGTAGCTTGATCCTCGCTTATTACTGCGGCTCCTGGGCTATGTCTCAGTTCGAGGATGCCGCTGTGCTGCGCGATGGGCAGGTTGTTGACGCGCGCGTGATGTCGACGCGTACAGGTCAGGGTGTCATTCGCGCGACCATCGAATACCGCGGCATGGCTGAGGGACGCGAAGTTGCCTGTGTCGCGGAAGTGTCGCTCGGCAAGCTGAGGTCCAGTCCGACAATCGGGGAGCAGATCAGCCTCAGCGTTCGGCCGGGTCCATGTGCCCGGCCGGTCAGCCGGACCGCCCTCCAGTTGCCCTGGGTCTTCGTGGGCTTGGCGCTCCTGATGTTGGCCGTCGCGGTCGCCTCCGCAATAAGCTTGGTCCGGCGCGCGATCCCCTCAGGCCAGCAGCGGTGACGATCACGAGCGGCCGCTTTCCACCCATAGCTGACTCGATCGATCGCACATTAAGAGTGCGGGACAAAACCACAATCAAAGATGCCTCCGAGCGTCACGGCCAACGGATTGTTGAGCATAGGCCGACATTACTGCGCTCAATCCCAAAAAGACTTAGAGCATCAGCTTCGGATTAATTCTTGCCAGCGACAATGCACGACGATTTTATATTATTATGGTATGAACCGATAATATCTCGCGTCATCCTGTCATCGAATTAAGAAGACTGCACGGACGGTAAGAGCACCCAAGACTCATACTCGCAGCGGTTACACGGATCTTGAGGAGGTCGACGATGCTCGACAAAAACCAATCAAATGATCGACCCCCACGAGGTGGTCCAAAGGTAAAGTTAGTGCACGGTTGGCCGTTCTGCCACGGGTAGCTTGGCCGGCGGAGCTGGTCGGGCGAGCGCAGCCGGCCAAGCGGAGAAGGCTGGCATGAACACCTCCGGGGCCGGCGGCCGGTATCCCAGCGATGCATGCGGGCGCACGCCGTTGTAGTGACGTCGCCAGCTTTCGATGACGACCTGCGCTTCCCTGAGTGTGTAGAAGATCTCGCCGTTAAGCAGTTCGTCGCGAAGCCGTGCGTTAAAGCTTTCGACTTAGCCATCCTCCCATGGCGAGCCTGGCGTAATGTAGGCCGTCTTTGCTCCGACGCCGGCAATCCAAGCTTGGACGGCCTTCGCAACGAACTCCGGTCCGTTATCCGAGCGAATATGGCCAGGCACGCCACGCAGGATGAACAAGTCCGAGAGCACATCGATGACGTCGATCGCTTTCAGCTTGCGGGCGACCCGAATCACCAGGCATTCATGGGTGAACTCATCGACCACATTGAGCATCCGGATCTTGCGTCCGTCATGCGTGCGGGCCTCGACGAAGTCGTACGACCACACGTGATTGCGGCGTTCCGGGCGAAGACGAACACAGGAGCCGTCGTTGTCCCAGATCCGCCCCCGCTTGGGCTGCTTGGTCGGTACTTTCAGACCTTCACGCCGCCAAATCCGCGCGACGCGCTTGTCGTTGACGAACCACCCGGCCGCCTTCAGCAACGCACTGATCTTGCGGTAGCCGTAGCGCCCGTACTTCTCGGCCAACGCCACGAGATCGGCCGTCAGCGCCTCTTCGTCGTCGCGGCCCCGCGGTACCTTACGCTGTGTCGAGCGATGCTGTCCGAGCGCCCGACAAGCGCGACGCTCGGAGACGGTCATCGTCCGCATGATGTGCTCGACACAGGCGCGTCGGCGCGCAGGGCTCGAGACGTCTTCCCCGGGACGCCTCCTGCAGGATCAGCTTGTCCAGCGTCAAATCGGCGATGGCTTTTCGAAGCCGAGCATTCTCGGTCTCCAGATCCTTCATCCGTCGAACCTGATCCGACTTCAGGCCGCCAAACTCACGCCGCCAACGGTAGTATGTCACTGAGCTCACGCCGAGCGCGCGGATTGCATCTGAAACGCTCTGGCCCTGTGAGATCAGCACATCCGCCTGCCGTAGCTTGGCGACAATCTCCTCAGGCTTCGGGTGCTTTGCCATCTTGTCCGTCCTCCAGGCTCAAAAGCCATACCAAAGGGCGGACCACTTCAATGGGGGCGGACCACATGGCTCCGCCCCCCGCCAGTGCATCCGTGTCGCGGCGGCTGCAGCTCACCGTCCCCGTCGCGCAGCAGGAGTTCGATCGGCTCGGCTATTTCACCGATTGCCTGTTGGCGGCGGGCAAGAACCTAACGTTCGATGAAGCCGTCTCGCGTCTGCTGATGCGCCCAGGAACCCCAATGCGATCACCGGGGTCCTTTGGCGAGCAGCCCGCCGTTCACTGAGCGTGGCGGCAATTCGCACCCTTCCAGGCGCTGGATTGTCACACGGCTGAGTTGAAGTCGCCCGTCCACCGCAAGGATCGCGATCGCGATGATGATCGGAACGTAGGTCAAAAGATCGCTCGTGCAAACCGCCCCCCCGATGAGCATGGCAACGACGAATAACGAGATGGCGAAGCCTGCTGTTAAGCGGGATCCAGAACTTATTCAAATTCGCAGGTGCGATCATCGAGGCTGAGGCAAAAGCCTGGAACGCCCGGATGTTCGCGCCTGCTGCGAGCTCCCCTGCCACACGTGATTGCAGGACTACGGAATAAAAGGCTGCGATGCGTGTATGAACGATCCTACAGACGAGGATGCCGGTACAGGTGCCTCGTTCCTGGTGTGGATCCCGGTGGCATGTCCAGGAAGTCCCCGGCATGCGGCGAAGTCGCCCGCTTTGCACAGGCCATGCTGTGCTTCCGCCTGCGACCTCGCGCGTGAAGTCGCCGCCACACAGGTCCTTCGAGCTGGGACACGGCGTTCCATCGAGCAGCGTGCGGATTGCCGCGTTGCTCGATCGAGAAGCGCCGTCCTTCAGGGAGGTGCGTTGTCACGCGGCAAGGGTGTTGTACACAACGTCGGCCCCGTCGAACCACCGCTCGAAGGCGTCCCGCGCCATGGGACGCCCGAACAGATAGCCTTGGCCTTCGTCACAGCCGATTTCGAGGAGCAGGTCGGCGATCGCTTGGGTCTCGATGCCTTCCGCCACGACCTGAAAGCCGAGATCGTGGGACAGTTTGGTCATCGTCTCGACGAGGCTGCGTTGCTTTCCACCCTCGGTGCAGTGCGCGATGAACGCGCGGTCGATTTTGACCGTATCGATGGGAAGTATTTGAAGGTACGACAGCGAACTGTGGCCTGTCCCGAAGTCGTCGATGGCGAGCCGAATGCCGGCCTCAGAGAGTTTGCGAAGCTGCTCCAAGGCACGTCCGGCATCCTCCATAATGGCGCTTTCCGTAATCTCGAGTTCGAGCCTGCCGGCCGGGACGTCGTGGTATTGAAGCAGGGCGATGACACGCTCGGCGAAATCCGGCTCATTGAGGTTTCCGGCCGAGACATTCACCGCCATGACCAGATCCCGGTCCGACACCTGCCAGGCCGCGAGCTGTTCCAATGCGGCGTTCAGCACCCACATCGTCATCGATTTGGCCAACGTCATCCGCTCGATCAGCGGGATGAATTCCGCCGGTGAGACCGCACCGAGCGTCGAGTGGGTCCATCGCAGCAGCGCCTCTGCCCCGACGCAGATCCCGGTCGCCAAAGCGATGCGGGGTTGAAACACGAGGGTGAGCTGATCGGGCTCGTCGAGAGCCTGACCGAAGGCGTTGATCAAATCGAATCGTCGTCGGTAAAGGGTGTCCTGCTCGGACGAGTACAAACTGACCTTACCCTCCGTCTTGCGGGCGTCCTGTGCCGCGCAATGCGCGAAGCGTAAGACATCGAGCGGATCTGTGAGCCCGATGTCGAACCGCGCCACACCGAGCGAGACCGTGGTGACGAAACGCGAACTGGCATTCTGGCGGATCGCGCCGAGCATCTTCGCCAAGTGGTGCAGGTACTCCGCCTCGACAACGCCAGACGGCGCAAGAAACGCAATCTGGCTCGCGCCGAGCATATAGGCCGAGCGTGTCGGTCCAAGAATGGACCGGAGAACGTCTGCGGCCTCCTTGACCAGATCGTCGAGGAAATTTGCGCCTATGACACGGGTTGCATGGTCGACCTCATTTGGCGAGGCGAGATCCACGACCACAACAAGGCGCTGACTGCTCCTGGCCTCGGTGCGAACGAGGTCGTTCAGATCGTCGAGGCATTGCGTCCGGTTGGGGAGACCGCTCATCGGATCAATGCGCCCGAAGGCATGCTGGAGTTCGACCTGGGCCATCACCATGGCAGCCATATCACGCAGCATGACAGTTTCGGCGTTCGTGAACGTCCGTGGCGTCGATCCGACGACACAGAGCGCGCCAATCGCAAGTCCGTCGCGCGTCAACAACGGCGCACCCGCATAGAAGCGCGCGCCACTGCTGGCCAGCGGCGTGTCGCAGTACCCCGGATGCCGCGCGATGTCCTGTATCACGAGGACGCTGCCATTCGCGGTCACTTCGGCGCATGGCGCACCCTCGCGTGGCATAGATTCGACATCGAGACCGACCCGCGATTTGAACCACTGGCGATCGAGGTCCGTCAGCGATACGGCCGCAATGCCGAGCCCGAACAGATGGCTCGCCATCCGTGTGATGCGATCGAAACTCTCGCTCGGGGACGTATCAAGCAATCGCAAATCATGAAGGGCGGCCAGGCGTTTCACCTCGCGACGTTCGACATTCTGAACGGCCATCCTGCATCCCACGTCGAGCGATAAGCAACATCGTCTCAAACGACGACGTTTTGCCGAGCTCATGCCATCGGCCTTAAGATGGCCTGAATACCCTATCCTATACCCGAGCTGAAACGGGGGAGATGGTTTACCGTTTTATTTCTACGTCAGTACCTGAGCAGCTCAGGCGCAGTGATGCCTGCCCCCCCCGGCAAGATCGTGGAACCCTTGCCCCCACGGGCCCTGCGCGCGAGCCGCACGTGTCCGCTCGACGGCGGTCGCGATCGTCGTCGCGACATTGCGAATCTCGCGGATCCGCCCCGTAACCCCCTCTAATCCGAGAACCTCTGCCCAGTTCAGCCACGAGCAAACTCGAGTATCCTCTCAAAGAGCCAATCTCACAGACTTGGCAAAGGTTCACCTTTCTTAAGGCAGATCACGTCCCTATAACGAATGTGTGATTCCCGCCCGACATGGATTATCAGCGGCTAGAGCTCGATATTAACCAATCTTTATCACATTCTGCGCGATGCCATATCAGCCAGTATGGAGCCAATACGTGAGCATCGGCCGTAAGAACAGGATCGAAAGCATCGCCGTTCGAAACGCGCTAGTGGCAGATTTGGCTTATTCGACGGTGCCCACCAGTATCATGGGGTGCACAATCGTCGGAATCGCGGTCTTCGCCTATGTATCGACCGAACTCGTCATCCTGCTACCAGCTGCGGCATGTGGTGCGTTGGGCGCAATTGGCAAACTCGGCTTGATGCAATGTCAGCGGAAATTTGCCAAACGGAACGATCTCCAAACCTCGGAACCGATGGACTGGGAGTTATGGCATGCTGCGCTGACGATGCTCATGGCAGTGTCAGTTGGCATAATCGCAGCATCGATCTTCTTTCAAGACGATGTAAAATTGCAGATGCTCGCTACAGGGTTGATGTTCGGGTATTGCTCGGGCGTGGTCAGTCGATTGGGTATTCGACCGAAGATCGCGATGGCTGCGCTGATTTCGTCCGCTGGTCCGACCCTCATTTCGGCAAGTCTCTGGTGTGACAGTCCACATTTGATTCTCGCCGCAATATTCCTCATGTTCTTGCTCGGCGGCTTTGAAAGCGTCCGTCATGTCTACCAAACCGCGGTGAGACATTTCAGCATGCGCCTCGAGATGGCGATGCTCGCTCAAAAGGATCCGTTGACAGGTTTGGCCAATCGGATCGGCCTACGCACGGCGTTTCAGGCCATTAGCCCTGATGATGCGGTGGCTGTGTTTTGCCTGGATCTCGACGGTTTCAAGCTGGTCAACGATCGCTATGGCCACGCAATGGGCGACGCCCTGCTGAAGCTGGTCGCTGAACGCTTGGTCGCTGCGACGAGACCGGACGCAACCACAGTTCGGATGGGTGGTGACGAGTTCGTTGTTCTTCAACCCGGCATGCACCGACACAGCGAGGTTGAAGGTCTCGCTCGGGGCATCACCACGTGTCTCCAGGAGCCGTTCAGACTGGTGGGTGAGGACGTTCGGATCGGCGCGAGCGTCGGTCACGCTGTGTCGGCGCTCAAGCCTACCGATCTCGACGGCTTGCTGATGCGTGCCGACGAAGCCTCCTACCGCATCAAGTCGTCTCGGAAGCCCGGGATGCCATCGAGGCGATCGCTGTACGTGATCCAAGGTGGTGCTTAAGGGCAGGTGCGTCTAGCCCTCTTCGGCTTCACCCACCGAGAGGCACATCAACCGAAATTCCCTCATAACGTCCGTATAAGCTATGCAGTCTGGTGCCTAGCATCGGATGTCGGTCGTAAGTTCACACTATTGACGTAACACGGATGCCCCGCCCTGGCGTCAGAGCACCGTGTGTTCACCCACCGTGGCTTCATCGAGGGGCGCAAGAAAGGCGGCACCGACGCCACCGGTAATGCGACGCGCGATCTTCGCTCGCTGCCGTCCAACCACGATCGTTTGCCCTACATCCAGCGGAGCATCCACCTGCAGCGCGACGCCTGTGGCCGACAGGTTGAGGATTTGTGCCGGAACGCTGGTGCCATCCGCCATCGTGACCTGCACGACCCTACATTTAGGCACGATTCGACGGCAGATGCGCACGTCCTCGACCGGCGGAGCTTGCAGTCGAGCCATTTCCAAGAGGTTGCGCACCACCTGGCCAGGCGCAACGCCACGGCCGACGACGCGGACAGCGAAGTCGTCGGGACCCGCTCGCACAACGCGAATGTCCATTACGCCGACGCCGCGGATCGAGCAGCCGCGCTGCGCCGCCACCGGGGGAATGGTCGCTGAGCGCATACGGATGCCCTCCGAGGAAATGTCCACGGTGATGGCATGGAACTCGGCCCCGCTGCCACTCCAGCAGAGCGCGGGAAGTATGATGGCGTGGCGCGGGTTGGAACGTCGCTCGGTCATGGGGCGGGTTGTTTCATCGGCAAGCTATGAAGAACCTGGACCTGCCTATGCGTTTAGGCGGACAGTTGCATTTGATCCAACAGCTACTTGTCCCCCGCGCCGAGAGCGGTGGAGGGCTGACTGACGGGCAGCTGAGTCCGTCCGCTGCCGGCCTAGCAGGCATCATCGCGTCAAGCGGTACCCGTGCAGATGTGTGCGCCGGTCAACTGGAAGGCTGGAGCGCTGAAATGGTCTCTATCGTTGATCAACCGGCTGGTCGGCCGTACGGCTGGTCGCAGCAGCCGAGTGATCGAAAGCGTACCCTTCGATCCACGCGTGACGGAGCAGGTCGACTTCGACAGCAAGCTGATCGATGTGCAGGATGGAAAGCTGGTTGTGGTGCCCCCCTGCGGATTGGCCCTGTCCATAACGAGAGTAGCAGCATGGAGACGCTGAACCGAACCGACGATCCGCACGCGCTAATGGCGCTCGCCGTCGCACGCCTCGACGACGCGGACATAGCAGCGTCGGGCAAGCCGAGGGGGCCCACAGCCTAGGACGCCATCGTGAAGCTCCAACGCACCGGCAGCCGAGCGGTGCTCGACCTCTGCGCCGAGTGTTGCGCCAGCCCTGACCCGCGCGAGCGCCAGGTGGCCGCGGCCGTGCTGGGCCAGTTGCGTGTAGGCGACGGACGGGTGAGCACTGAATTCCACGAGGTGCGGTACCAGGCGTTGCTCGCTGTGCTGCTCGCCGAGGTCGCCGGACCGGCCGACGCCCGTGTGCTGGCCTCCGCCTGCGTTGCGCTGGGCCACCTGTACGACCCACGGTCGATCCCAGCGGTTGTTGGACTGCACGGATATCCAGATCCAGACGTGCGCTATGCGGTCGTGCATGGTCTGATGGAGTACGATGTCGACGAAGCAGTCGTCGCCCTGATCGCGTTGTCCGCCGACGTGGAGGCGCAGGTGCGGGGTTGGGCCACCTTCGCGCTCGGCCAGCAAATTAAGCGCGACACGCCTGCCGTCCGCGTCGCGCTACGGAACCGCCTCCCCGACCCCGATTGCGACAGGCGCGCAGAGGCGTTGTGCGGTCTCGCGCGCAGGGGCGACGTTGTTGGTACCGAGACGCTGATCGCGGCCCTGCGGAGCGATGGCCCGTCTCCCGTTCTGCTCGAGGTAGCGATCATGGCGGCCAGTCCCACCCTGTGCCCGGCCCTGCGCGACGTTGAAAATCGATTGCCGAAGCCGAGCATGCACTGCAGAAGCGACCCGGTGCGGGAGGCCATGACGGACGCGCTGCGAGCGTGCGGGTGCGGCCTGGCGGAGCCGATATCCAGCACGGCGATGACAGGTCCAACCTGCGATAGCGTTGGATCCGCTATGGTCGTCGAGCATCACGCCAGCGGAGGAGCCTCAGCTCAGCGCCTTGAGCCTGCGTGAGGATGACGGGTTGTTCGATACGCCGTCGGTCGTCTACGGCGACATCGAGCCGGCCGATTTCCAGCGTTGACGCGGGTTGCGACAGGCCATTTCTCAGGCATCTGTCATACATGCTTTGCTTCACTCAATTCCCATTTTGCACAATGTGATCGTTGATCGCCCATGATCGCCATCCCAGGCCGCACGGTCGTTCAAAAGGTGAGCGTCGTCATCTGCGTGGTCGCCTACGCCTTCGGGATCCTCATGTTTGCGGTGATCGCCAGCGATCAGTTCAGCGACCAACGCCTCCTAGCGACGGCATCGAAGGTCGAGGGCACCATCGTGACCGTCAGCCCCCGCAAGAACCACACGTGGGGCACGATCGATTATCGCCTTCCCAATGGGGCTTATTGCCACGACTGGACGGAACTCGCGCCGAACGGTGTCGTCCATATAGGGGAGCCACTCACCGTCGCCGTTGAGCAGATTTGCGGGCATCCCGTCTCTTCCAAGAAGTGGCTCACTCCCTGGATCTCCCTGTGCCTCTGCGTCGGGGGAGCACTCCACCTGATGTATGTCGCGTGGAGAGCCTCTCGCACAAAGGACACTGCGTGATGCGCGAATTCTCCTGGTGGCTCGTGGCCTTCGTCATGATCAACTTCGGTCGGGCCGGTCTGTATGGCATGGCCGTGGTCGCCATGCCGATCCCCATCGTTAACATCTTCCCCGTCCTTCAGGGCGGGGAAGATGTTAAAGGCCGATGATGGACCTTGCCACATTTCGTTTCCGGGCGACAGCGCGGCGGGTCGCACTGGTCCTGACGGCAGCAGCACTGGGATATCGGATCGCCACGGTGATCATCGCCCTGCAAGTTGGCGATCCCTCACCGCTGCTCACATTCCCGTTCGGTGCCATTCTGCCGGCCGTCCTGCTGATCGTTCTCGTCGCAATGCCACCGACGCGAACGCGGGAAGGCCTGCTGATGCGAGCCGGCGCAATCATTCAATTGTGGCTCATCATTCTGCTGCCGACGATCGCACTATACCTAGCTCTCGGGTTTCCCGTCGTGTTCCTGGTCGTCGAAATCTTCGAAACCCGCCTGCCTTCGCGGATCCGCGATCCCCTGACGCATCTGGTCGTCGCATGATCGCGCTCGACCTGCCGGTACCCACGTTGTGGGCACTGCGATGGGCACTGTTCCTAGGGCCGCTCGCGCTCGCGATGCTGCTCGGCTGGCGTGCGCGTCATGACCACCGCATGCTGATCGGCGCGCTGTTTGCGTTCCTCTACGGTCTTGGCGTCGTTTTCGCCACACACATGCTCGCCATCCAATTTGGGTGGTGGCGCTACGGCGGCGACGTGTTGATGCTGCAGGGCTTGCCCGTCGACATCTGGTTCGGGGGTGCGCTGCTCTTCGGTCCAGTTCTGTATCTCGCCTTCCCGACAGTCGCACCGCTGTGGCTCGTGTTGCCGATCATCATCGGTTTGCACGGCACCGTCTTTTCGTCTTTGAAGCCCTTGGTGTTGGCTGGACCCGGCTGGATGGGCGGGGTCGTTCTCGTTTTTGCCATCGCTCATTTGCCCGCTCTCTCGCTCGCCCGATGGACAGCGCAGGACGTGCACCTCCCGAGGAGGGCCGCTCTGCTGGCGTTCGGTTACGGCTGCCTCGCCTTCCTCGTCATCCCCTCGTTCATTCTGCACGGTACCGGCGGTCAGTGGGCACTCGAGGCGATCCCGCCATGGCGGCTGATCCTCGGCACCTTGGTCGCCTTACCGCCGATCGTCATGGGACTGTCCGCCGTGCAAATGTTCGCGGTCCATGGCGAGGGCACCGCCATCCCATTGGACCCGACCAAACGTCTCGTCGGATCCGGGATCTTCGGGTACCTCATCAATCCAATGCAGGCCTGTACTGCTGCGACCTGGATCGTCATGGGTGCCGTCCTCGGCAATCCATGGGTGGCCTCAGCCGCGGTCATGGCGTGGGTGTTCGTCGTCGGCATGGTAAGATGGCACCACCGAAACGACCTGTTGCGGCGCTTCCCCGAAGGCTGGCCCGAGTATCGCACGCATGTCCCGGAATGGCGTCCGCGCTGGCGACCGTGGTTCGCACAGTCCGCGACCCTGATCCACGATCCAGCTTGCCCGAAACAGGCGCGGTTCGTCGCCTGGCTCACCGGCCAGCGGGCGATCTTTCTCACGGTGCTGGCCGTGCCACATGTGGGACTTGCCTATCGGGAGCCGAACGAAACCCAGGCCTTTACAGGCCTTGCCGCCCGCGCCAAGGCGCTGAGCCATGTCCACTTCGGCTGGGCGCTTGTTGGAGCCGCGATCCTGCTCGTGACATTGCCGCTGCAGACGCTGCAGCGTCCGAGCGTAGCGCGGCGGGAGACGGCCGGTGTCTAACGTCCGCCATCCGCGTTCGCCCTTGCTCGGGATCCGCCATCTCTGGCGAATTCGACGCGATCAACTGCGCTTCTATGCCGATATGCGCCAGAGCTATGGCGACACGGTTCGCCTGCGCCTCGGTCCTTACCGGTCGTGGCTGCTGTTTCATCCCCGCGAGATCGAAACGGTGCTGGTCGGTCGAGCCCCAGCCTTCATCCGTTTTCGCAAACTCACGCGCGTGATCGCACAGTGGAATGGCGATAGCCTGATCGTCGAAGAGGGGGCCCGATGGCGCGATCGACGCCGCAAAGTCCAGCCCGCGTTTCAGACCCGGCGCGTCAAAGAGTACGCCCGTACGGGGGCCGATCATGCGGCCCGACTGTGCGCACGGTTCGATGCGGCAATCACCGCCGGCTCGCTCACGGTCGACACCGATGCGGTCATGGCGCGCCTGACCCTCGATATTGCCACAGGCACGTTGTTCGGCGCAGAGCCCTTGTCGAACGGCGATGCGGTCGAACGGGCGATACAGATCCTGTCCGAAACCGCTTTCCGTGAGACGACCGCGCCGCTCGTGCTTCCCGACTGGCTGCCGCTGCCGGCCAAGGCGCGCAAGCGCTGGGCGATGGGACTGATGGACGACGTAGTCACCGGACTGGCGCAGGGTCGGATCGAAGGACGGGGCGAGGATCGAGGCGACCTTCTCGCGATGTTGGTCCAACAGCATGACGGCCGACTGAAATCCATTCGCGACGATGCGATGAGCCTGTTGATCGCCGGGCACGAGACATCCGGCGCTCTCCTCAGCTGGCTGTTCCTCGCTCTTGTCGAGCATCCGGGTTGGCGAAAACGGGCAGTCGACGAGGTCTCGACCGCTTTGGCCGGACGGCCGGCGGGGATCGACGATCTCCCGCAGCTCCCGATCCTGCGCGCAATCATTGCCGAGGTCTTGCGGCTCTGGCCGCCGGCCTATTCGCTTTTCCTGCGACAGGCCACGGAAGAGGTCGTGCTCGGCGACAACATCATCGCCCCAGGCGATCTCGTACAAATCGTACCATACACCCTGCACCGTGATCCACGCTGGTTCGCCGATCCGGATCGCTTCGATCCCGAGCGCTTTCTGAAAGCGCCGTCCTGGCCGACCTACGCTTACCTGCCGTTCGGTTCCGGGCCGCGGATCTGTATCGGCCAGAATTTCGCTTTGGTCGAAGCCTGCGTGGTCGCGGCGACGATCCTCGGCCGCTGGGAACCCGTCGCTGTCCCCCATACACCCCGTCCGGACCCCAAATTCTCGCTTCGGCCCACGGGCGGATTACCAATGACCTGGCAACCGGTCAGGATCACTCGAGCGTAAAGCGGTCACGCAACGCGGGATCGGGCATGAGACAGGTGTCGATGGTTCCGAACCAGCGATACCGGTTGCGGGCGACGACATCGTACACAAGATCTCGAAGCGGCCTGGGCACGATTCGCAACAGCCTTAACCAGCGCCACGGCGGCTTCATGTGGCCGAGCAAAGCCAAGCCGGCGTCGGACCGGTCCAGCGCGACACCCTCGATAATGACGAGATAGGTCTTCTGCAGGTCCTGCAGACGGAACCCGTAGCGTGCGGCCATCTCCAAGCCGGTCGGGGACCAGGCTCCGACAAAATGCAACCGTCGGTCGGCCTCGTGCCGCAACAGAAAGCGGACCCATCGGCTGCACAGCATGCAGCGGGTATCGAAAATCACCGAGATTGGCGCAGCGGTGGGATCGATCACGTTTATCCACTTGCTCACAATGCGCCTCGAAAGAATGCTTGCCATAGTAGCCTAAGAACGAGATCGATATAGGACCTCCGTCACGTTCACGACCGTTGAGACCGAGCACATTGGCTCGCCGCAATCGTGCTCTCTCGTGTGGTAGTAAACGGTGATCTGAACGGTGCCGAGCCCGTCCCGGCGCATCTTCTCCCCAAGCCGTGACGCGTCCACCTCCACCGCCTCGTCCCGGGTCTTCCGGTCGGTGACGCGGCCAGAGAACGACCGGTCAACGCGCAGCTCTTCCGGCGGGCCGGGACGAGTTCCAGCGGCAGGCAAGCGGTTCGAGATTGACGCCGAACATCAGCCTGACGTCGCGAAAAATTATACCTCGTCACTGCTGTCTCGGATAACACACATTTGACAAACTTAATGTAATACAGGTGTCTTATGCACATGTGAAACCCTGTTTCATAAAGCTTGGGCGATCCGTCCGAGGCGATCAAAGAAGAGAAACGTCTTGCTGCTGTCAAGCTTGCGTGCTTAGATGATTCAGTTCGCGATTTGAATCAGGCAGATTGCTGTTGCCATGCGATCTATCACAAATGCAAGGCGCGCCGAATCGCGCAGATCGCCTCTTCGAAAAAGCTGTGGCATTATTATGTTTCATCGGCGACATGGGTCTGCCGCCGCATGTCTTTTACTGATTTCGACGTCCATCATCGGAGTTCTTCGTACTCAGGCGGCACCTGATCATCGGGCTCCGTTTGCTCCGATCCAGCGCTTGACGACGTGGTACACGAATCGGTCGCTAATCGACGTGGAAATAGTCGGGGCACGAAGAGATCCCTACGGTGCGAGCATACCTGATCCAAGTCGCCGAATGCGTCTGAGGCTCGAAAGGGCATTTATCTCGGATATGAGGTTCGGACCCGAACCGCATGAGGGAAAAATCTCGATAACATTACATCTGGACAGCAATCTGCCCAAATCGCTCTATTTCGCCCATCTGATCAAGGATCCTCCAGTTGAGGACTTCGAGGCCCCTTCCGGTCTTACGCTTGAAACAATTATACGTCGAACACTCTCGATCAGTGTCGAAAGCACGTCTCTGGCATCTCATCTAAGAACGGTATCGGATAGATTGAACCCTTGCAGAGGAAGCTTGATCCGGCCGCACCTTTATACGTTCAATGAAAATGCCGCGCCGAGATGTTTACTCCCTGCATATGAAAGAAAACACGAGAGGTTATTCGTAGAGTTTGGCGGTATTTTGATCTTGCAGACATGCATCAACTCGCAAGGTGTTTCACTAAATTGTAGCTTAAAGTATCCAAGGGAAGGCTTTGGAGTAGAGATTGCTTACAATCAAATCAACAGCGCCGATCCGGTCGCACTTATTAAAAAATCTGATCAACTACTCAATAAAATGCAATACAAATCAAGAGATTGAGTGATGTCAATAAATGTGCGAAACGGCATGGTGGCACTCACGAGTCAGGAGATTGCAGCGTTCGAGCGAATGCTCGCCAACGGAGATAGAATTGGATTCTATCAAACCTATTATGCAATGACCGGCAACAACCAAGCACTCGTCCAGTCCAAGATCGCAAGCTTCAGCGAGTATGTCGGAGGGGTGGCCTTCGCCGCAAACAGGATTCTTCAAGACATCTATGGAGCTACAGGAACAGTTGAAACCAGAGTCTACAAAGGCGTATACTATCTTTCTCAGAAAGTTGCGCAAGCCGCTCTAACTAAGATTAAGGGCGATGCCGGCGATTTAGGTTCTGGCACCGGAGAAATCGGTAATGATGTCTCCAGTGAAACCGCTAGAGATGCTTGGAGGAACGAAGGGCTCGAGTCTTTATCCCGGGCAACTCTCTCGGTTCTCTTCCAGGGTCGGGCACAAACTTAGGCGCGTCTGGTTTCAGTTGGAGCGAGTGGTTTAGCACTCTCAACTTCCCGGTAAACCCTGGTGCGAGGGCTGGTATCGCGGCGATTCCGTATGGAAGCTACGTTGGGAAGGTTCAAACGGATTTCAGCAACACCGTCACACTCGGCAGTGGTCCGGTTTCAGCCGTCGACGCTTCCGGGCAATTACAAGCAGTCTTCAAAACTACTACTGACGATTTAGCTGTAAGTTTAGCGGCCGTTTTCTTACCCAGCCGCCCGCATCCTGCGGTAACTAACTACCTTCTAGGTCCAGGTGGACTATCGTCGAATCGAGTGGGGTTCAACGAGGGAAACAAGACCGGCTACAACGGCGACGTCAACCCTTTGAGGTATAATGAGGAGTATGGTGCCGATTCCTTCAAGGTTGGCAGTGACGGAACCGCAAACGACGATCTCCTTCTCGCCTCTAAGACCCTGTTTCATAAAGCTCGGGCGATCCGTCTGACGAGGATCATGGCTGCGGCGAGGACGAAGAAGGCGAGCGCAGAGGACGGGGTAGCCTCGTGGTCGCGAGCCAACCTGCGGCAGCGGGCGATCCAACTGAGCGTCCTCTCGATGACCCACCGCCTGGGCTGCACCGCAAAGCCCTTCTGGCCCTCCTTGGGTTCGACAATTTCGACCGTGATGGTCGTGGCCGCGCCAACACGCTCGCCTCGATAAGCTCGGTCGGCAAAGCGGCGGGCCAGGAAGGGGAACAGCCTACGCGATACGCGAAGCAAGGCAATCGCGCCATGGCTGTCGTGCAGGTCAGCGGGTGAGACCGCAGCCAGGAGCAGGCGGCCGTCCGTATCCGTCAACGCGTGGCGTTTGCGCCCGACGACCCGCCGGGCCGGATCGTAACCGCGTTTGCCGGCCACCCCCACGCCACCCGAGCGGGCAGCTTGCGCATCGACGACACAGCCGGTCGGGCAGGCCTCACCTCCGACGCGCTCACGGTCAGCCATCGTGAGGGCATGAGCGAGGCGCTCGAACACGCCTGTCTGCGAGAGACGCAAGAACCAGCGATGCACCGTGCTCCACGGCGGGAAGTCCAGCGGCAGATGCCGC
>NZ_VRVH01000610.1:0-940 GCF_008040095.1 Methylobacterium sp. WL6
GGCCTACCGCGTCCACCCGCCGGAGGGGGCGCCGCCGCCGGGCGAGGCGCCGGGCGACACCCGCCGGATGATCCAGGCCTTCGGCGGCTGGACCCTGATCTGCGACGAGAACCTGCGCCGGCGCCGCCGGGTCTGCAACGCGTCGCAATCGATCGTCGACGGCGACGGGGTCTTCGCCTTCAGCTGGTCGCTCGCCGCCACCAGCGCCGGCGCGCCGGTCTTCGTGGTGCGCGCGCCGGTCGGGGCGTGGTCGGCCCACACCGTCGGGTTGGCGTTCGGCACCGCCGAGGAGACCGTGATCCGTCTGGAAAGCTGCAACGCCAGCCTGTGCCTCGGCTTCCTGCCCGTCGACGAGGCCCTGCGGCGGGCGATCGCCGGGCGCGCCGCCGTCCGCGTCCGCTATCGCCGGAGCGAGAGCGCCGCCCCCGTCGCCATCGCGACCTCCCTCGACGGCCTCGCCGCGGCGATCGCGGGCATCAGGTAGCTCGCGCGCCGGTCTCGGCGCCTGGGCGCGGGGCGCGGGCCAAGTACCCGCGCCAGCCGCCGTAGCGGCCGATCTCCTCGGCGCCGACGACGCCCTCGGCCTCGACCAGGAACCCCTTCGGCCGGGTGCCGTCGGACAGGTGCAGGGTGCCGATGCCGAGGGGCTCCGGGATGGCGGACACGAAGCGGCCGAAGGCGTCCGGCGACAGTTCCCAGACCTCGGTCTCGATCGCGACGCCGGTGCCGGCCGCCACCCGCAGCAGGCCCGGCCGGTGCGGCGGGCCGCCGGGCAGCGCGTAGAAGCGGTAGTCCGGCGCCGTCGCGACCGCGCGCAGGAAGCGGGCGCCGAGGCGCGTGAGCTCGCCGTTGAGGGCGAGGCCGGAGAGGTGCGCGCCGACCACCGCCAGCTCGATCGCCTCGCCCGCCGCCCGCCCCGCCGGCTCGGTCGCCGCCGGCA
>NZ_VRVH01000611.1:0-911 GCF_008040095.1 Methylobacterium sp. WL6
GCCGCCCGCGTCGCGGAGCACGCCGCCGACCGGCTGCGCCTCGACGCCGAGCTCGCCGAGGCCGAGGCCGCCGACGCGATCCTGAGGGAGATCGAAGCCGAGGTCGCGGAAGGCCATGCCGCCTGGCTCGACCTGTGGCGCCCCGCCGGCATCGCGCCCTCGACCCCGGCGGAGATGACGGCGTGGCTCGGTGAGGCCGAGACCCTGATCGAGGGCAAGGGCGATCTCGACGAGCGGCACATCGATCGCGCGCTCCGCACCGAGCGGATCGAGGCGGCACGGGCGCCGTTGCTGGATCTTGCCGAAAGGATGGGACTGACCGACCTCGCCGGCCTCGACGTCGGCCTGATCCTCGGCCGCCTGGAAGAGCGCGTTGCGGCGATCGCGTCGCGATGGGAGGCGACCCGCGAGGCGAACGCGCGGATCGGCGCCGCCGCGATCGGCATCGCGCGGTCCACGACGGCGCTCGCCGACGCGAAGGCGAAGCAGGCGGCCTGGCGCAATGCCTGGGACGACGCGGTGCGGGCGATCGGGCTCGACGGCGCGGCCGGGACCGAGATGGCGACGAGCGCCCTCGCCGCCTGGCAGGCGGTGCCGAACGCGCTCGCCGAGCGCGAGAACCGCCGCGCGCGCGTCGCCGGCATCCGCCGCGACATGGAGGCCTACCACGCCGCCGTCACGCCGCTGATCGCGGCGCTCGCCCCCGACCTCGCCCACATCCAGCCGAGCGCCGCGATCCGCAGCCTGCAGACGCGGCTGCAGGAGGCGCAGGCGAGCGAGACCCGCCGGCGCGAGCTCGCGAAGCGGCGCGACGAGGCGGAGCGGGAGGCCGGAGCGGCGATGCGCGCGCGCGACGTCACGTATCTCAGGGGCGACTGGACCAACCAGAACCCGGAGATCACCCGCCTGCT
>NZ_VRVH01000612.1:0-904 GCF_008040095.1 Methylobacterium sp. WL6
TCGAGCACATCATGCGGACGATGACCGTCTCCGAGCGCCGTGCCTGCAGGGCGCTCGGACAGCATCGCTCGACACAGCGCAAGGTACCGCGGGGCCGCGATGATGAAGAGGCGCTGACGGCCGATCTCGTGGCGTTGGCTGAGAAGTACGGACGCTATGGCTACCGCAAGATCAGCGCGCTGCTGAAGGCGGCCGGATGGTTCGTGAACGACAAGCGCGTCGAGCGCATTTGGCGGCGTGAGGGTCTGAAGGTCCCAGCCAGACAGCCCAAGCGGGGGCGGATCTGGGACAACGACGGCTCCTGCGTCCGTCTTCGTCCAGAACACCGCAATCACGTGTGGTCGTACGACTTCGTCGAGGCGCGCACGCATGATGGAGGCAAGATCCGGATGCTCGACGTGGTCGACGAACCGAAGGACCGCGCAGCGAGTTCACGCATGAATGCCTGGCGATCCGAGTCGCCCGCAAGCTGAAGGCAACCGACGTCATCGACGTGCTCTCGGATCTGTTCATCCTGCGTGGCGTACCTGGCCATATCCGTTCGGATAACGGCCCGGAGTTCGTTGCGAAGATCGTACAAGCTTGGATCACCGGCGTCGGAGCAAAGACGGCCTACATCACGCCAGGCTCACCGTGGGAGAATGGCTACGTCGAAAGCTTCAACGCACGGCTTCGCGACGAACTCCTCAACAGCGAGATCTTCTACACACTCAGGGAAGCGCAGGTCGTGATCGAAAGCTGGCGCCGTCACTACAACGGCGTGCGCCCGCATGCATCGCTGAAATACCAGCCGCCGGCACCGGAGGTGTTCGTGCCAGCCTTCTCCGCTTGGCCGGCTGCGCTCGCCCGACCAGCTCCGCCGGCCAAGCTACTCGTGGCGGAGCGGCCCACCGTGCACTAACTT
>NZ_VRVH01000613.1:0-898 GCF_008040095.1 Methylobacterium sp. WL6
CGCCGCGCCGGCACGCCCGCCTCGCCCGCGATGCCGCGCAGCGCCCGCGCCGAGACCATGACGATCGACGGCCCCGGCGGCCCGCTGAACCTGCGGGTGATCCGCCCCCGGGCCGGCGTGAAGCTGCGCGGCGCCTACCTGCACATCCACCGCGGCGGCTGGGTCTGGGGCTCGGCCGACGAGCAGGACCCGTGGCTCGAGCGGATCGCCGACACCTGCGGCTTCGTCTGCCTCTCGGTCGAGTACCGCCTCGCCCCCGAGCATCCCTACCCAGCGGCGCTCCTCGATTGCGAGGCGGCGGCGCTCTGGCTCGCCGGCCCGGGCAAGGCCGAATTCGGCATCTCGGCGCTGACCATCGGCGGCGAATCGGTCGGGGCGCACCTCGCGGTGATGGTGCTGCTGCGCCTGCGCGACAAGCACCGGCTTCCGCGCGCCTTCCGCGGCGCGAACCTCAACGCCGGCTTCTTCGACCTCGGGCTGACCCCGTCGGTGCGCAACTGGGGCGACGAGCGCCTCGTGTGCAACACCACCGACCTCACCGCCTTCGCCGACGGCTACGTCCGCAACGGCATCGACCGGCGCCGGCCGGACGTGTCGCCGATCTACGCCGACCTCAAGGGCTTGCCGCCGGCCCTGTTCACCGTCGGGACCTGCGACCCGCTGCTCGACGACACGCTCTACATGTCCGCCCGCTGGGCGGCGGCGGGCAACGGCGGCCACACGGCGGTCTATCCCGGCGGCTGCCACGTCTTCATCCGCTATCCCGGCGCGATGACGGAGCGGGCGCTGGAGCTGATCGACCGCTTCCTGATGGCGCTCGCCTGAGCCGGCGCGCGGCGGCCGACCCAAGCGCCCTGCCGCCGGCCTTCGCCGCCTGGTTCGCCGCGCGCGGCTGGGC
>NZ_VRVH01000614.1:0-898 GCF_008040095.1 Methylobacterium sp. WL6
GCTGCGCGCCGCCGCCAACGGCCGCGACGCCGGCCTGGTGCGGGCGCTCGACCCGAAGGGCCTGCCGCTCGCCGAGCACGACTTCGCCCTCGCAGCCGACGCCACCGACACCGAAATCGCCTTCGACATGCCGATCGAGCTGCGCAACGGCGTCAGCCGCATCGAGATCGCGGGCGAGCGCTCGGCCGGTGCCGTCACGCTGGTGGACGAGCGCGGCAAGCGCCGCCGCGTCGGCCTCGTCTTCGGCGGCACCAACGACCAGGCGCAGCCGCTGCTGGCGCCGACCTACTATCTTTCCCGCGCCCTGCAGCCCTTCGCCGACGTTCAGGAGGCGCGCGGCGCCAAGGGCATCGCCGACCAGGTCGGGCAGCTGCTCGACAACCAGGTGACGGTGCTGGTGCTCGCAGACGTCGGCGCCATGGACGACCGCACCGCGGCCCGCGTGCAGACGTTCGTCGAGAATGGCGGCCTCCTGCTGCGCTTCGCCGGTCCGCGGCTCGCCGCCGGCAGCGATCCGCTGGTGCCGGTGCGCCTGCGCCGCGGCGGGCGGACGCTCGGCGGCACCCTCTCGTGGGACAGCCCGAAGACGCTGGCGCCGTTCGCGCCCGAGAGCCCGTTCGCGGGCCTGGCGCCGCCTGCCGACATCGGCGTGCGCCGCCAGATCCTGGCCGAGCCCGACGGCGACCTGCCCGGCCGCACCTGGGCCTCGCTGCAGGACGGAACGCCGATCGTCACCGCCGAGCATCGCGGGCAGGGGCTCGTGGTGCTGTTCCACGTCACTGCCGACACGACGTGGTCGAACCTGCCGCTGTCGGGCCTGTTCATCGACATGCTGCGCCGGGTGGTGGCGCTGGCAGGTTCCTCGGCCGCCCCCGCCGAGGGCGGCCCGCGCCCGGCC
>NZ_VRVH01000615.1:0-877 GCF_008040095.1 Methylobacterium sp. WL6
CTGCTGGCGGGCCATCCCGAGCTGGCGGGCCGCGCGGCGCGCGACGGCGCCATCGCCCCCGATTCGATCGCCGAGCAGGCGGCGGCCGGGCTCGACCGGATGTCGGACGCGGAATACGCGCGCTTCGAAGCGCTCAACGCGGCCTACCGCGCGAAATTCGGCCTGCCCTTCATCCTGTGCGTCAAGCGGCACGGGCGCGCCGCGCTGCTCTCCGCCTTCGCGACGCGTCTCGACTCCGACGCCGCGACCGAGCGGCGGACCGCCGAGGCCGAGGTCCTCCGCATCGCCGCGATCCGCCTGAACGCGCTGGTCTCCGGCGAGGGGCCGCTCAGGACGATGGGGCGGATCTCGACGCACGTGCTCGATACGGTGAGCGGGCGCCCGGCGGCCGGCGTCGCGGTGAGCCTCCACGAGATCGTCTCGGAGACCGAGACGGCCCTGGTGGCGCGGGCCGTGACCAATGCCGACGGGCGCACCGACGCGCCGCTCGTCGGCGGCCGGCCGGTGCCGATCGCGGTCTACGAGCTGCGCTTCGCCCTCGGCGACCATTACCGCCGGCTCGGGCTTTCGCTCGCCGAGCCGCCCTTCCTCGACGTCGTGCCGCTGCGCTTCGGCGTCGCGGAGCCGGAGGGGCACTACCACGTGCCGCTGGTGGCGACGCCGTGGAGCTTCCAGACCTATCGCGGAAGTTGAGCCGCACCGCGGAAAATCGTCTTCCTGGGGCGCACCGCGGCGGGGTTCGCGCGTTGTCGGCGCAGATCCCACGAGGAGCCGCCATGCTGCGTTCCGCCCAAGTCCTGATCCTTTCGCTCTGCCTCGGCTGCGGCTTGGCCGGCGCGGGCGGCTCAGCGCCGGTGGCGGCGGTGGTGGCGCATCC
>NZ_VRVH01000616.1:0-875 GCF_008040095.1 Methylobacterium sp. WL6
GTCGTCGGCGCCGTCGTCGGCGGCTTCCTGTTCAACCAGTTCGGCCAGCCCGGCGTCTCCGGGGTGAACCTCTACAGCCTGCTCGTCGCCGTCGTCGGCGCGGTGGTGGTGCTGTGGCTCTACCACGCCTTGATGGGCCGCCGCCGGGTCCTCTGAGCCGGCATACCCCGCTTCCGCCGACTCTCGGCCGAAGACCGACCCGACCACTCCCGACGAAAGAGTTTCCACGATGGCGTTAGCTCCCGATACCACCCGTCCGGCCTACGACCGCGACCTACCGACCACCAGCCTCGCCACCCCGGCCGAGGACATGCGCACGATGGCGCTGCACTCCGTCTCCTGGGGCGCGGTCATCGCCGGCGCGGTGATCGCGCTCGTCGCCCAGGTCATCCTCAACATGGTCGGTCTCGGCATCGGGCTCTCCACCGTCGACCCGGCCGGCAACGGCACCCCGACCGCGGGCAGCCTGTCTTCGGGCGCCGGGATCTGGTTCGTGATCTCCGGCATCCTCGCCGCCACCGTCGGCGGCTGGCTCGCCGGGCGCCTCTCGGGCAAGCCCGCCAACACCACCACCGCTTACCACGGGCTGCTCGCCTGGGCGGTCTCGACGCTGGTCGTCGTCTACCTGCTGTCCTCGGCCGTCGGCGGCATCGTCAGCGGCGCGTCGAGCGCAGTGTCGAGCACGCTGGGCGGCGCCGGCAACCTGATCGGCGGCTCGGTGAAGACCGCCGCGCAGGCCGCGGCACCGTCGCTGCCCGGCATGGACAACCCGTTCTCGAACATCGAGAGCAAGGTCCGCAACGGCACCGGCAACGATCCGGAGGCCCTGAAGAACGCCGCCGTCAGCGCGATGCGCGCTGCAGTGACCGGTGACG
>NZ_VRVH01000617.1:0-857 GCF_008040095.1 Methylobacterium sp. WL6
TCGCCGGCCGAGCCCCGGGCCTCGCCGCGGCCCGATTCCACGGTCTGCTGCTCGGCCTGGCCGCGGCGCGCGACCTTGCTGTTGCCGGGGATCGAGGCCGAGGAGCTCGCCTCCTTGTTGCCCGCCAGGCCCTCGCCGCTGGAATTGGCCTGGAGGGTGTTGTCCTTCTCCTGGTTGGCGGTGTTGTTGTAGCGGGCGCCGTACTGCGCCGAGCCGTTGGCGGTGCCGCCGCCCTTGCGGTCGATCGCCTCGGCGACGAGCTGGGCGATCAGCGAGCGGTTGGCCTGCGCGTCGGCGTCGCGCGGGTTGAACTGCAGCGCCGCGTCGTAGGCCTCGATCGCGCCGGCATAGTCGCCCGTCCGGGCGAGCGCGTTGCCGAGGTTGTAGGCGTTGCGCCGGCCGCCGTTGCGGAACACGGCCGCCGCCTCGTCGTAGCGGCCGGCCTCGTACAGGGCCGGCCCGCGCCAGGCCGGATCGTCGAGCACCGCGAGCGCCGCCGAGGGCAGTCCGACCCCGATCAGCAGGCGGCCGAGGCCGGTGCGCGGCTGCGAGACCAGCATCAGCGCGAGGATGACGGCCCCGGCCGCGGCGAGCCCGAAGGTCCGGGCCCAGCGCCGCCAGCCGCGGGAGAGCGCGGCCGAGACGGCGGGGGAGAGCGGCCGGCGGCCGAGCGCGAAGGCGGCCATCACGCGCTCCTCCGGAACAGGATCAGCGCCGGCCCCAGCGCGAGCAGCAGCAGCCAGCGCCCGAGATCGGCGAAGGCGAGCACGGCGTAGCCGCCCGCCGCCAGGTGCTGCGCGGTGCCGGCGCCGACCGCGTCGAGCACCGGGGCGGGTGCCGACAGGTCGGCCGCGACC
>NZ_VRVH01000618.1:0-857 GCF_008040095.1 Methylobacterium sp. WL6
GGCCTACGCGGTCGCGCGCCTGCGCAACCTCGCGCCGGGCGCCATCGCCACGGTGACGGACATGGCGATCGCCGTTTCGGGCGAGGCGGTGGACGTCGCCGCCTACGACGCGTTGCGCGCCGCGCTCGCCGAGCCGCCGCCGGGCTATACGCTCGGCCGGGTCGACGTCCTGCCGGCGCGGATCGACGACTTCACCATGGCCGTGTCGCGAAACCCCGGCGGCGGGGTGGTGCTCACCGGCTCGGTGGTCTCGGAGGCGGCGCGGGCCGAGATCGGGCGGCTGGCCGCGGAGATCGCCGACGGCGTCGCGGTCGAGGACCGGATGCGCACCGCCCGCGGCCTCGCCAAGGACATCGAGCCTGACGCGCTGGCCCGTTTCCTGGTCCGCCTCGTCGGGCTGATGCAGAGCGGCGGCGCCCGCTTCGACGGCGCGCGGGTGTCGGTCGCGGGCGACGCCGTCGACGGCCAGGCCGTCGGCGAGATCGAGACGGCGATGCGCGACGCCAGGCCTCCCGGGGTCGGAGCCGGCGCGGTGGCGCTCACGGTGAAGCCGCTCTCGCCCTACCGCGTCGCGATCCGGCGCGAGGCCGACAGCGTCAGCCTGTCCGGCCACCTGCCGGATACGGAAGCGCGCGACCGGCTGCTCGCGGTGGTGAAGCCGCGCTTCTTTCGCGAGCGCATCCTCGACCGCACCCGCATCGCCGACGGCGCGCCGCCCGACCTCGCCGCCGCACTGTCCGCCGCGGTGCCGGTGCTGGCGAGCCTGTCGAGCGGCGAGGTCGCGGTCGCCGACCGCACGCTGACGCTCTCGGGCGAGAGCCTGTATCGCGAGGCCGCGGGACGGGTCGCCCGGACCC
>NZ_VRVH01000619.1:0-852 GCF_008040095.1 Methylobacterium sp. WL6
CCCGCGGCCTCGTCGCCTTCGCGCTCGGCACCCACACGGCGGGCTCGGGCCGCGTGCCGGCCGGGCTGAACAACGTCGTCGGCTTGAAGCCCTCGCTCGGCAGCGTCTCGGCCCGCGGCATGGTCCCGGCCTGCCGGACGCTCGACACGCTCTCGGTCTTCGCCGGCACCGTGGCCGACGCCGACGCCGCCTTCCGCGCCATGGCCGGCTACGATCCCGCCGACGCGTTCTCGCGGAGCCTGCCCTTGCCCGCCGCGTCCGCGGTCCCGCCCGGCCTGCGCCTCGGCGTGCCGGATGCGCAGGGGCTGGACTTCGCCGGCGACGCCCTGTCCGAGGCGGCCTTCGCCGCGAGCCTCGCCGACCTCGAAGCCCTCGTCGGCGCCGGCCGCCCGGTCGACTTCGCGCCGATGTTCGCGACCGCGCGCCTGCTCTACACCGGCCCGTGGGTGGCCGAGCGCTACCAGGCGATCCGCGCCGTGATCGAGACGCGGCCCGAGATCCTGCATCCGACGACGCGGGCCGTGATCGAGAACGCCAAGCACTTCTCGGCGGCCGACGCCTTCGGCGGGCTCTATCGCCTCGCCGAGCTGCGGCGGGCGGCCGACGCGGTCTGGGACGCGGTCGACGTGCTCGCGGTGCCGACCTATCCGCGGCCGCGCACGGTGGCGGACCTCGCCGCCGACCCGATCGGGCCGAACAGCGAGCTCGGCACCTACACCAACTTCGTCAACCTGCTCGACTGGTGCGCGCTTGCCGTGCCCGGGCGCTTCCGGGCCGACACGTTCCCCGCGGGGGTGACGCTGCTGGCCCCCCGCGGCCGCGACGGGCTGCTCGCGCCGCTCGGCGCCCGGC
>NZ_VRVH01000061.1:0-21756 GCF_008040095.1 Methylobacterium sp. WL6
CGCCGCGTCCGCCGCCGCATCGATGCGCGCGGCGTCCGCCTGCCGGGCGCGCAACGCGGCGCAGGCCTCTCCGAGGCGGTCGACCCAGGCGTCGGGAACCTCGACCAGCCCCGGTTCGGCGTCGTCCCGCGCTGCGAGCCCGTCGATCTCGGCGAGCAGCGGGCCGACGCGCCGGAGGCGGGTGAGGCGCGCCTGCTCGGCCGCGATCCGCATCCGCTCGGCCTTGATCGCGTCGAGCGCGTTCCCGGCCGTGGCGATGCTGTCGTTGAGGTCGCGCCAGTCTCCGGCGCGCAGGCCGGTGTCGCGGATCGCCTTCCGGGCGTCCTCGTAGCGGTCGAACGCCTGGTAGAAGCTGCGGTCCTGGCGCTTGCGCGGCCCGTAGATCCGGTCGGACTCGGCCTCGAGGCTCTTCTGAAGGTCGCTGTAGCCGCGCAGGCCCGAGGCCGCCGCGAACAGGCTGGCGCCGAGCTCGCCCTCGGCGAGCAGCATCTCCCTGGCACCCTCGCGCAGGCTGTTCGCGTCGAGGCCGAAGGCGCGGCAGAACACCTCGCGGGTCAGGCCGCCGAGGAAGGGCGCGAGCACGGTCTCCGGCAGGGGCGCGTCGTCGGCGTCGACCAGGGTGTTGCGGTTGCCCTTGCGGCGGCGGAAGCAGAGCGTCCGCCCGTCGGCGCTGCAGATCTCGGCGCCGATCCGCAGCTGCGGCATCTCATGAAGGAAGGCGTAGGCGGTCCGTGTCCCGATGCCGAAGAGCAGGTCGGTGACCGCGGCGAGCGCCGAGGATTTTCCCGCCTCGTTGGCGCCGAGCACGACGTGCAGGCGCGCATCGGCGCGGAAGTCGACCCGGCGGCCGGTGAAGGGGCCGTAGCGTTCGAGGTCGAGGCTCAGCAGGCGCATGGGTGTCTCCGCTCCGCCGGGCTTCGGCGAGCGTCCGGTGAAGCCGCGCGGCTCAGCATGCGCGCTTGGTCAGGCGGCCGAGGATCATCGCCTCGGCCTCGGCGCAGAGGGTGTCGAGGTCGGCGGCGAGGTCGCCGTCCTCGGTCGCCGGCATCTTGGCGGCGATCTCGGCGAGCGCGGCGGTCGCGCGCGCGCGAAACTCCGGGTCGTGGTCGATCTCGACGAGGAGCGTCGCCGGGTCGATGGCGTCGACGACGTTCTCCCGCGGGCCGCTGCTCGGGCGGGCGGTGTCGATCCTCAGCTTCTCCAGCCAGATGTCCTCGTGGACGCGGTCGGCGGCGGCCTGGATCTCGGCGGTGAGGTTCTCGCGGTCGGCGGCGAGCCGGTCGTGGGCGGCGGTGACGCCGGTGAGGTGCACGCGGACCGCGAGCAGGCGGCCCTCGGCCAAGGCCGCCAGCGGGCGCAGAGCCGCCTCGACCAGGGCCACCGCCTCGCTCTCGCTCTCGGCCGCGTCGACCGCCACCGTGAGGCTGTGGAAGCGCGCATGATCGACGATCAGGCGGCGCACCGCCGTGACCTGCCCGTCGCCGACCTCCACCACGACGGCGCCCTTGGGGCCGCATTCACGGATGCTGCGACCCTGGAGGTTGCCCGGGAACAGGATCCAGGGATCCTGCGACAGCTCGGCATATTCGTGGATGTGGCCGAGCGCCCAGTAGTCGTAGCCGCGCGCGCGCAGGTCGGCGACGGAGCAGGGCGCGTAGGTCGCGTGCTGGGCGTGCCCGGTGCAGGAGGTGTGCAGCACGCCGACGTTGAACCAGCCCGGCACGGCTGCCGGATAGGCCAGCGACAGGTTCTCGTCGACCGCCCGGTTGGGAAAGCTCTGCCCGTGAAGCGCGACCTTCAGGTGGTCGAGGCGAAGGGTCTCGGGCTTCTTTGTCGAGAAGGTGCGCACCGCGTCCGGCAGGGTGATCGCCTTGGTGATCACGCTCTCGGCGTCGTGGTTGCCGCGCACCAAGACCACCGGGATGCCGGCCCGGTCGAGCCGCGCGACCTGGCGGGCGAAGAACAAGCCGATCGAGTGGTCGGCCCAGTCGCCGTCGTAGACGTCGCCGGCGACGATCAGGAACGCGACGCGCGCCTCGATCGCATGGCCGACCAGGTCCTCGAACGCGCGCCTGCCGGCGGAGGCGAAGCGCTGGGCGATCTCGGCGTTCCGCGCCGAGAGCCCGGCGAGCGGGCTGCCGAGATGCAGGTCGGCGGCGTGGATGAACGTGAAACGCGTCATGGTCCCCGTGATCTGGGTCCTCGGGATCCGGAGCGCTGCCCCGCGGCAGGTCCGAATGGATCGAGATGGGTTCTGGGCGCTCGCGCCGCGAGGCTCAAGGGTCGAGGGTGGTTGCGTCAACAGGGCAACGGGATCATCGGTCGCGCGTTGGGACGCGGGCGTGATACCCCCGCACCCCGTCCCGGTCTCGCGCCTGCCCGGGGCTGTCAGGCGAGCGCCGTCAGGAGCACGAACGGCCCGCATGGCAACGATCCAGGTTTCCCCGGCGTCCCTCGGCCTCGACTCGGTCGCGCCGGCGCCGATCCGCCAGGCGGATGCCGCGGCGGTGTCGCGCAAGGTCGTCAGCTGGAACCTGCTGCGGCGCACGGGCGCGGCGGTCGAGGACGTCGTCGCCCTGATCGAGCAGGAGCGGCCGGACCTGCTGCTGATGCAGGAGGCGACCCGCGAGATCGCCGGGATCACCGACCGCGTCGGCGGATCCTATGCCTGGGTGCCGCTGCCGGGGCGCATCCACGGCCTGGCGATGTGGTGCCCGACCCCGTGGGCGAAGACGCCGACGGTCGTCAAGCTGCCGTCCGGCGCGGTCGTGCACCGGGTCTGCCAGGTGCTCGATTTCGGCGATTTCGGCGTGGCCAACGTGCACCTGTCGCACGGCCAGATGCTGAACCGGCGCCAGCTGCGCCGGATCGTCGGGATGCTGCCGGAGCGCTCGGCGATCCTCGGCGACTACAACATCGTCGGGCCGGCGCTGGTGCCGGGATTCCGCGACGTCGGCCCGCGCCGACCGACGCACGCGATGGTCGAGATGGTGCCGCTGCGCCTCGACCGCTGCCTGGTGCGCGGCCTCGTCTGCCGCGAGCACGCGGTGCTGCCGCGCGGGCCCTCAGACCACCGCCCGATCGTCGTCCATCTCAGCCCGGCCCCGCCCGGCGAGGCGCCGCGCCTGCGCTTCAGAGGTATGGCAGCAGCAGTCGCACGCCTGCGTCGCGCAAACGGACGGGCAAGACCCGTGCGTTGATCGCGTCCAGGGTCAGCGGCGTCTCCATCTTGGCGCGGATGAAGCTCTCGAGCTGCGCGGCGAGATCCGCGTCGTGGATCTCGACGTTGAGCTCGAAGTTCAGCCGGAAGCTGCGCATGTCCCAGTTCGCGCTGCCGACGAAGCACCAGGCCTCGTCCACCACCGTCGCCTTGGAATGGTCGAAGGGCGGCTCGTCGAGCCAGATCCGCACGCCGTTGCGCAGCAGCGGCGCGATGTGCGCTCGCGTCGCCCAATCGATGAAGTGATGGTCGCTGATCCGCGGGATGACGATGTCCACCGTGATCCCGCGCTGGCTGGCGAGGATGAGGGCGTTCATCACCACCTCGTCCGGCAGGAAGTAGGGGGTGACGACGCGGACCGAGCTGCGCGCGCAGGCCAGCGCCTGCAGGATCACGAACTCGATCTTCTCCACGTCCGCGTCGGGCCCGGAGACGACGACCCGCGCGATCGATTCCCCGACCGGTTGGAGGTCGGGGAACCAGTCCGGCCCTTCGAGCGCACCGCCGTCGACGAAGGCCCAATCGGCCGAGAAGGCCAGCATCAGCTGCTCGACCACCGGGCCGGCGACGTTAAAATGGGTGTCGCGGATCGGGTGGTCCGGGCGCGTCCGCAGGCGGTTCGGCTGCGAGATGTTGAGGCCGCCGGTGAAGGCCTCGCGCCCGTCGAGGATCAGCAGCTTCTTGTGGGTGCGCAGGTTCAGGAACGGCATGCGCCAGGGCAGGCCCGAATGCATGAACAGGGCGGCCGGCACGCCCGCGGCCCGCAGGCGCCGGAAGGCCGCGGCGCGGAAGTAGCCGCCGCCGATGCCGTCGATGATCACCCGCACCGCGACGCCGCGGTCCTGCGCTTCCTTCAACGCCGCGCAGAAGGTCCGTCCGGTGGGATCGTCGCGGAAGATGTAGCTGGACAGGGCGATGCTGGTTCGCGCCGCGCCGATCGCCGCCAGCATCGCCGGATAGGCCGCATCGCCGTTGCGGAACAGGCGGATCGTGTTGCCCGCCAGCGCCGGCAGGCCGGAGATGCGGCGCACCGCCCTGTCCAGCGGCCACATCACCTCGGGGACGATGGCGTCCTCGGTGCTCGGCGCGCCGGGCGCCGCGGAGGGCTTCGACTGGAACTTGCGCGCGCGGCGCTCGACCCGGTTGATCCCGAACAGCAGGTACAGGGACGTCCCGAACACCGGCGACAGCCAGGCGAGCCCGATCCAGCCGACCGCGACGCTGACCCGGCGCTTGCGCAGCAGCGCGTGCAGGGTGACGCCGAGCGCCAGCACGGTGCCGATCACGGCCGCGACGTCGGCCCTCAGATGTGCGGTGGACTGCAGCCACCGGATCAACGCGTCTTCCAAAGGTCGTGTCCGCTCTCGATGTCCCGCGCCGATATACGGGAAACGGCGCGATGCGCGCGGACGCGGCAGCGTGTTTTTTCCGTGAGCGCGATAGGGATGGCCGATCGTCGGGCGACGATCGCCGATGATCGTCCGCGCTGCGCTGCGATCTCCGTTGCCTGGGCGCCGCGGGAATGATTCATCTCCTGCATCGGACGCCAGATCCGCATGGGAGAGAACGATGCCCGCACCATCGAAGCCGAAACCGCCGGCCGAAGGCCGAAACGCGGCGGACCCGGACCTCGGCGCCGTGCCGCGCCGGGACGTCTTCCGCGGCCTCGCCGCCCTCGGCCTCGGTCTGGCGGCGACGCCGGCCTTGGCGCGCGAGCCGGCGGCACCCGCCATCGCGCGCGAGGAGTTCCGCGTGCCGACGGGCGAGGACGGGATCGAGCTCTACGTCCGCAACAAGCACCCGGCGGGGCAGGCGCGCTTCGCCGCCGACCGGATCCTGCTCTACGTCCACGGGGCGACCTACCCGGCCTCGACGGCGTTCGACCTGCCGCTCGCCGGCCTGTCGATGATGGACTACCTGGCCGGCCTCGGCTTCGACGTCTACCTCGTGGACCTGCCCGGCTACGGGTTCTCGAGCCGCCCGAAGCAGATGGACCGGCCGGCCGCGGACAACCCGCCCTTCATGCGCACCGCCGACGCGGCGAAGGCCGTGGGCGTCGCCGTCGACTTCATCTTGAAGCGGCGCGGCGTCGAAAAACTCGACCTGATGGGATGGTCCTGGGGCACCTCGACCATGGGGCTCTACACCACGACCCACAACGACCGGGTCAACCGCCTCGTGCTCTACGCGCCGCAATGGATCGCCAAGGCGCCGCCGAACCTCGGCACCTCCGGGCCGCTCGGCGCCTACCGCACCGTCACCCGCGACAGCGCCCGGGACCGCTGGCTCAAGGGCGTCGCCGGGGATAAGCGCGCCGACCTGATCCCGGCGGGCTGGTTCGAGCAATGGGCGGATGCGACCTGGGCCACCGACGCGGCCGGCGCGGCCTCGTCGCCGCCGGTGCTGCGCGCGCCGAACGGCGTCGTCGCCGACTCGCAGGCCTACTGGCAGGCGGGAAAGCCGCTCTACGATCCGGGCGAAATTCGCGTCCCGACCCTGATCATCCACGCGGAATGGGACGCCGACCTGCCGAGCTACCAGGCGCAGGAATACTTCACTCAGCTGACGAACGCCCCCTACAAGCGCTTCGTCGAGCTCGGCGAGGGCACGCATACGGTGATGATGGAGAAGAACCGCATGCAGTTCTTCCGCGAGGTCGCAGCCTTCCTTCAGGAGGCCGAGCCGCAGGCGCTGAACTGAGCCGGTCGGGTGCGGGTCATGCGGCCGCGCCCACCGGCGTCTCCCGCACCTGCCCCGGCCGCAGGGTGCCGGTGAGCAGGTCGACCTGGGCGACGAGGCGCTGTAGCTGCGGGCTGCGCGACTCGTCGGGGCGGTCCGGCAACGGATAGCGGTGCTCGGCCAGCGCCGCGAGCGTCGCCGCGATCCAGGCCTTCCACGGGCCGTCCTCCGCGCCCGCCGGCGCGCCGGCATGGCGGAGCACGGTGAGGCGGGCGCTGATCCGCCGGAGCGTGGCGTCGGCGACCATCGCCGCCTCGACCTCCGGGTGGTGACCGGCGCGCGGCTGCTGCAGGGCGCGCGACAGGGCGGCTTCGAGGTCGTTGAGCGCGAGGCCGGCGCTCCGGGCACAGGTCGAGAGCTTCGCCTCGCGCTCCGAAAGCGGCGTCTCCCCGAAGGCGGCTTCCGCGAAGGCGGCATGGCTCGCGAGCGCGCGGCGCAGTTCCTTGCGGACTTGGTCCGGCTCCCAGATCGGCCACAGCAGCAGGCAGCTGACCACGGCGATCAGCCCGCCGAGGATGGTGAACAGCGCACGCATGCCGACCACCTCCCAGGAGGAATGGCCGGGCGTGATCACCTCGATCAGCAGCACGATCAGCGGGGTCAGGCAGGCGACGAAGACGCCGTAGCTGACCTGCCGCGCGGCGAAGCCGACGATGCTCAACGGCAGGATCAGCGCGATCTGCATCAGCGGCGTCGTCGCCATCTGCGCCAGCAGCGCGCCGACGAGGCCGCCGAGCACGGTGCCGCCGATCCGCTCCAGCGCCCGCTGCCACGTCGCCGAGTAGAACGGCTGCATGGTGAGGACCACGGTCATCACCAGCCAATGCGAGAACGGGCCGGCCCAGATCAGCGTCGCCGCGAGCGCCGGGACGCAGACCGCGCTGGCGCGCACCGCGTGGCGGAGGTTGGCCGAGGCGAGGGTGAAGTTGGTGCGCAGCGGCCCGAAGAACCGCGTGCGCCAGTCGAGGCTGCCGCCGTCGGAGAGTGCCCCGCCGGGGCGGTAGCCCTCCGGCGTCGAGAGCTTGGCCCCGATCCGGACGCGCTCGATGATGCGCTCGGCCAGGCGCGCGAGGATCGGCGTCGCCTCCAGCCCTTCCGTGGCGCGGGCGATCGCCGGCTCCAGGCGCGGCAGGTCCAGGTCGACGTCGTCGCGGATCGCCCGGGCGATGGCGATCAGCAGCGGGCGCAGGCGCCGCAGGAACAGCTTGGCGGCGGCGCGCCGGTGCGGCTCGGGCGCGCTCTCGATCAGCTCGGCGATGCCGATCAGGCCGGAGAACAGCTGCTCGGCCGTCTCCAGGCGCAGCAGCGCCTGTGCCGTGCGCTCGGAGACGCGCTCGCGGGAGCGCGCGAGGTCGAGGAGGAGCGCACGTGCGGATTCGATGCCGGCGCGGACGCCGCGGCGGTGGGCGCGGGCATGGCCGTCGAAGGCGGCGGCCACCGTCTCGGGCGCGGCCGCGAGCTTCTCGAGATCGCCGGTCAGCCGCGCGAGCGCGTGCCAGACCTCGGCGATGGCGCGATGGGCCGCGCGGTAGGGGTGCAGCCGCCACAGCACCAGCGCCAGTACGGTCGCCCACAGCCCGCCCGCGAGGAACATCGCGGCGATGATCGCGGCTTCCTGCGGGCTCAAGGGCCGGTCCATGGCGATGCAGAGCACCACCACGAGCACGTTGCCCGCGGCCTGGGCCTGCACGCTCCAGACGCGGGCGTAGGCGCAGGCGAAGATCACCGCGCAGGCGGCCGGCACGACCACGAGCGGGCCGAAGGGCTGGATCAGCCCGAACACGCCCCAGATCAGGGCGCCGAGCACCGAGAAGGCGGTGAGCACGCGCAGGCGGATGCGGATCGGGCCGCCGGTGTCGCAGAAGCAGGTGAGGTTGGCCGCGAGCGCCATCGTCAGGAGCGGCGGCCACTGAATCCATTCGTTGGCCAGCAGCACGATCGCGAAGGCGAAGGCCGCGCGCACGCCCTCGACAAGGCTCAGGCCCCGCGGGTCGAGGGCCACCGGCAGCCGCGTCAGGTCGGAGCCGGGCCGGCCCAGGCTCCCGCGCCCGCCCGCGACCCGGCGGCGGCGCAGGCGCACGACCGTCCGCTTCGCGGTCTGCTTCGGCATGCTCGGGACGGGGTCGGCCAACCTTCGGCTCCAGCGCCGGATCGAACCTCGGCGCACCGGAGGTCTAGAACCCTTCGCCCGCGAGCGGAACCGCCGGGGCCGGCATCTCGGACCTGCGCGGCCTTATCCTGAAAATGCCGTCGTCGCCCGTCATCTCCCGGCGATGATCGTCAGCCTGCCGCCGGCCCCGCCCGCCCTCGTCGAACCTGCATCCGCCCGGCCCTGCGATGCCGCGACGCGCGCCCGCCTGCTGTCGCCTCCGAGCCCCGGCGACGAGACCGTCAGCCTCGCGTGCTCGATTGGCTTGAGCCCCGGCGACCACGTCCTGCGCCGGGTCGTGATCGAGGGGGCGGAGGCCTCGGGCGCCGAGATCGACTGCGGCGGCGCGACGATCGGCCGGGCCGAGCCGGCGCCGACGCTCGCGGAGCTCGCGGTCGAGATCCGCTCGCGCGCGCCGACCGGAGCGGGGGGGATCTGGTCGCGGCCGAGCGGCGTGACCCTGCGCAACTGCCGCATCCTCGGCCATATCCGCGTCTGGGGCATGGGCCTCAACGGCCAGGGGCTCGCGGTGAAGGCGTCCTCGCACAGCCTCGGCCATACCGAGCGGGCACAGGCCGCCGCGCCGACAGAGGTCGCGATCCGCGATTCGACGATCACCGCGCTCGGGCACATCCCGATCTACCTCGCCCCCGGGGTCACCCGTTTCACCCTCCAGGGATCGACCCTGAACGGTAACTCGGGCGCGGACGCGATCTACCTCGACGCCGAGAGCGCGGACAACGTGATCGCCGACAACACCATCGACGTCGCGATCGGGCGCGAGGCCATCGCCGTCGACGGCTCGGCGCGCAACCGCATCACCGGAAACCGCATCGCCCAGCACGGGCAGGGCGGCGTGCGGCTCTACCGCAATTGCGGGGAGGGCGGCACAGTCCGCCACCAGAGCCCGTCGGACAACGTGATCACCGGCAACGTCTTCACCGGCGGCGGCGGCCTGTTCGGGTCGACGGCGATCGTCGTCAATTCCCGCGGCGGATGGCGGCTCTATTGCGGCCAGGATGCCGGCTACCCGTTCGGCAGCAGCCGCGACGATGCCGACGGCGGCACCGGCAACGTCGTCGAGCCGAACACGAGCGAGTGATCCGGCCTCAGCCGCCGGCCATCACGAGCGCCCAGAAGCGCTTGTAGCGGGTGCCGGGCGCGTCGACGCGGGCGATGCCGATCCGGCGGATCTGCGGGATCAGCATGTTCTTGTTGTGCTCGGGCGAGGCCTTCCAGCGGGCCAGCACCTGATCGAAGCTCTCGGAGCCGGCGCTGAGGTTCTCGGCCGACCAGGTGCGGCCGAGCCCGGCCGACGCCATCCGCGACGTGAAGCTGCCGCCGGCCTCGTGGCTGAGCTGGCCGGTGCGGGCGTTGTTGCCGGCCTGGAACGCCGCCGCCGTGACCAGCCCCGCGTCGACCGTCACCGGTCCGAGCCCGTGCTGCGCCCGGTAGCGCGAGATCGCGGCGGCGGCAGCGGTCTCGTCGAGGATCACGGGGCTCACCGGGCCCGGACTCTCGAGGATCGTCGGCGTCCCGCAGGCGGAGAGCGCGAGGGCGAGGAGGCCCAGGCCGGCGAAGGCGTTGCGGTGGCGGCTGGCGTGGTGGGTCATCGGAAAAGGGTTCGCTGGCGGGACGGGCCGTCGCCTTGGCCCGGCCGATGCGGCGAAACCGGGGCGCGCGGACGCTCGCACGACGCAAGGGCAGACGCCTGTGCCCGCGACGCCACGCCCAGCCTCAGATCCGTGTGCCGGGATCGCGCAGCGGCGCCCCGCAGCGCCAGCCAGTGATCCGGTATTCCGGATGCTCGACGACCCAGCGGGCGAGCTGCGGCTGCGCGACGTGCTGGCAGGCGCGCGGCGTGGCGACGTCGAGCGGCATGCGGCGCGCCTCGCAGGTCTCGGGAGCGCTCGCCATGCACGCGGTGAAGTACAGAAAGAACACGCCGGTCATCGCGATCCTCCGAGAGCCGCTGCCCTACGGCGCGCGGCGACGACGCTAGCACTGTGACGGTGGCCGTCGATGTGCCGATCCAACGCACCCCGGGGCTCAGCTTGCGTGGGGTCCCGACGGCCGGGGCCGAGCAGACGCGGGCGGCTCGGCACCTTGCCGGCCCGTGACGGAAACGATCACCCGGTATTCGGCGCTGTCGATCGGGGACGATCGATCCTCGTTCCCGCATGGCCGCGGCTCGGCCGCAGCTTGCATGCGCCTTCGCACGATGAATAATGAACAAGGAGTCGGCCCGCGCGTCGAACATCATCGCCGGCCGAACCGTGACGCTGCAATCCTTCACCTTCGCTGCGCAGGAGCCTGACGCCCCCGACGGGTTCGGCGCCTATCACGATCTGTATGCCCACGGCTCCAACGTGGCCTTGGCGGGCGAGCGGTTCTACGCCCGCTTCCAGGCCCATCGCTTCCCGCGCATGGTGGTGTTCGATCGGTTCCTGCACGGCTTGGTGCACAGCCGCGACGCGACGCGGGTGCGCCGCGACGGGTTCGATCACGTCAACCTCCATCTCCTGCTCGCCGGGACGCTATGGGGCGGTGTGCCCGGCGACGAGGGGCGGGTCGCGCCGGGCGAGATCCTGCTGTTCGATACGACGCGACCGCAATCGAGCCGGGCCGAGCACGCGCACGTCGTCACCATCGCGCTCGCGCGCGATCAGGTCGAGGGTCCGCTGCGCGCGTTCCGTGCCTTCCATGGCGCGGTGCTCCCGGAAGCATCCGCCGGATTGCTCGCGGACCTGATGGTCTCGCTCGCGCGCAGGGGTGCCGCGGTCGACCCGCAGGCCGCGGCCGGGGCGGGGCGTGCGCTCGCGATGCTGTTGGCGGGGGCGCTGGGCGACCGGTCGGTCGCCGGCCTCGACGCGGACATGGACGAGCAGTCGATGCGTCTCAGGCGCGAGCGCGCCGAGGCCTTTATCGCCGCGCGCCTGTCGGACCCGGCCCTCGACGCCGAGACGATCGCGCGCGGGATCGGCGTCTCCCGCAGCATCCTGTATCGCTCGTTCTCGGGCGAGGGCGGCGTCGCGAACGTCCTGCGGCTTCGGCGGCTCGAGAGCCTGCGCGCCTGCCTGAGGCGGCCGACCGAGACCCGCTCGATTGCAGCCCTGGCCTTCGCCTGCGGCTTCGGCAGCGAAAGTCATTGCAACCGCGCGTTTCACGCGGCATTCGGGCAACCGCCGGGCCAGTTCCGTGCCGACCTGCAGCGGGCGCGCGCCTCCCGGGCGAGGATCGCCGAAGACCGGTCGCAGCTCGCCGCGTGGCTTTGTGAACTCTACTGATCCGGGCGTCCCGCACAGATCCGTCCGTTCGCCCGCCCCCTTGCCCACCGCGGATCGCAGCGCAGGACGTTCGGGCCGGCCGCTGATGCTGCTCCTGGCCTCGACGCAGCTCTTCGCCTTCAGCGACCGCTTCCTGATCACGGTCATCGCTACGCCGCTCAAGCACGACCTGATGCTGAGCGACGCCGAGATCGGCCTGCTTCAGGGCTCCGCCTTCGCGCTCCTCTACGCAGGGGCGCTGCCCGGGTTCGGCGCGATCGCCGATCGCGGGCACCGGCGGCTGGTGCTGCTGGCATCCCTCGTCACCTGGACGATCGCGACGATCGCCTGCGGGCTGTCCGGTTCCTTCGCCGCGCTGTTCGCGAGCCGCCTGCTCCTCGGGCTCGGGCAGTCGGGGATCACCCCGGCGGCCCTGTCCCTCCTGGCGGTCAGGATCGAGCGCGCGCAGCTCGGGCGCGGCATCTCGCTCCTGACCGCCGGCGGGACGCTCGGGCGAAGTCTCGCCTTCCTCGTCGGCGGCGCGACCCTCGGCTGGCTCTCGGGACGCGCCGGGATCGCGATCCCCGGGTTCGGCACGCTGGCACCCTGGCAGGCCCTGTTCGTGCTGGCGGCCCTGCCGAACCTCGTGCTGTTGGCCTTCATCTGGCGCATCGCCGAACCTTCGCAGCCCGTCGTGCCGGTCGCCCGCCCGAAATGGTCGCGCGTCGTCGGATGGATGATCCGCCGGCGCGGCGCCTACCTGCCGCATGCCGCGGCGGCGACCGCCGCGATCCTGATGGGCCAGACGCTGACGGCTTGGGCGCCGACCTTCTACGTGCGCACCCACGGCGTCACGCCGGCCGAGAGCGGCCTGGTCCTCGGTCTCGTGGTTCTGGTCACCGCACCGATCGGGCACGTCGTCGGCGGGATCGTGCTCGACCGGGTCCGGCGCACCAATCCGCGGGCCGCGCCGCTGATGCTGGGCCTTGGCCTCCTCTTCGCGCTCCCCGCCACCGCGACGATGGCTCTGGCGCCGGGCCTCGGGCCGTCCCTGGCGGGGTTCGCCGCCCTCGTCGTCGCCCTCGGCTTCTGCAGCCCCCCGGGGTTGGCCGGCATCCAGTTCCTGACGCCGGTCGCGTTGCGGGGCCGGGTCAGCGGCGTGTTCATCGCCTTCGTGACCCTCGTGGCTCTGGGTGCGGGACCGGCGCTGCTCGGCCTCCTGAACGACCGGGTGTTCGGCACCGACGGGATCGGTCGGGCGTTCGTCGCGCTGTACGCGGTGGTCGGAAGCCTCGGCGTCGTCTTCGCCCTGATGGCGGCCCGGCGGGATTCCGGCCGGCGGCGCCGGCGGGCCTGATCAGGCGGCGGCCATCGCCCGGCCGAGCGCCACGGGCGCGAAGGCCCGCATCAGCGCGCCGTCGAGATGGCCCTTCATCCTGTCCATCGTCGCCAGCGCCTCGGGCGCCGCGATCGGATCGCGGTAGGTCCTGTGCTCGGTCAGGGCCGAGAACACGTCGCAGATCGCGACGATGCGCACGAGATCGGTGATCGCGCCGTCCTGCAGGCCGGCCGGATAACCGGTGCCGTCCATCTTCTCGTGATGGTGGCGCACCACCTCGACGATCTCCGGCTCGAAACCACCCTGCGCGACCAGCAGCCCGGCGCCGATCTCCGGGTGCCGCCGCATCAGGCGCATCTCCTCCGGCGTCAGGCGGCCGGGCTTGTTCAGGATCTCGACCGGGATGCGCGCCTTGCCGATGTCGTGCAGCAGCGCGGCCTTGGTGAGGCGATGCTGGTCGGCACGCGACAGGCCGACCAGCGCGCCGAACGCCGCGGCGTAGCCGGCCACGCCGAGCGTATGCTGGTAGACGCCGGCATCGTGCCGCCAGACGGTGGCGAGCCAGTCGCCGATCCCGGCCTCGGACACCGCCGCAAGGACGAGGTCGGTGCCGCGGTCGATCTCAGCCTGCTGGAACCCGGCTCCGAGCGCCGCCGAATCGAAGATCTCCGTGACGATCCCGGTGGCGGCCGCGCTGCGCGCCTCGAGACGCCGCGTCCGGTTCGCCCCGACCTCGATCATCGCGAAGACGCCGGCGAGGATCGTCTCGCGCGCGGCCGTCGCGGGCAGGCTTCTCACGATCGGCGAGGAGGAGGTACGCTGCGGGCCGCCGCGGCGCAGCACCAGCGTCGGGATCCAGGGGGTCTCGGCGAGGATGGCGTCGGCGATCGGCGGTGCGAGATCGAGCACCACCAGGGCGGGGCGTCCGCCGCCGAGCGGCCAGGCGGCCGCCGTGCGGCACGGCATCACCAGATCGATCCCGCGCGCCAGCGGGCGCCGCAGGTCGGCATGATCGGTGATCAGGAGGACGAAGGCGTCCTCCGCGGCCGGGAACTGGGCGCCCTGAGCCAATGCCGGAAATCCTCGGTTGTCGTCGTCAACGCTTCGTTGACGATAAACCGAACTTCGTGAGTGAACCGTTTCCGGATATTTCGGCGACGCCACGCTAATGCCCGATTCGGCGTCGGCGTTCACCTCGTCCGTAAGCGGGCAGAGTGCGCAGGTCGCCGGCGCACGGGATGCGCCCGTCGTCGATTCAGGCGACCGTCGCGCCGTGGACGTCGGCGTCGATCGCGCGGGCGCCGCGCGCCTCGGCGCCGTCGGTGAGGAAATCGGCGAGCTTCACGACGAGCAGCACCTGCACGCTGGCGAGGGCGGCGAAGACGGCGAGGAACGAGGTCAGCATGTCGGGATCCGGTTGCGTGTTGCGACGCAATAGATCTCATGCTGCGCTGCATTCTGGTATACCAAACGCCACATGCCAAATATGCGAATCACGCATGCGCTCAGGCTTGGCGGATATGTTCCGCCAATCCGGCTCGGAGCCTCCGAACGATCCTTGAGGTCAGTCGAGATAGGCGCCGTAGGCGTCGACGTGGTCGGCGAGGCCGATGCCGTGGTCGCGAACCAGCCGCTCGGCGAGCTCGACGTCGCGCGCTTCCAGCGCGTCGATGATCGCGACGTGCTCGCGAATCGACTTCTCCGCCCGGTCGCCCTGGCGGAGGGCGGTGTTGCGGATGCCGCGCACGTGCATCAGCAGGTTGCTCGACAGCTCCGAGATCATCGCGCATTGCCCGAGCGAGATGATCTTCTGATGGAAGCGAATGTTGGCGTCGGAGTACTCGTCGATGTGCTCGGCCGGGCGGCCGTCGTAGAATTCGGGGAAGGCCTCGCGCAGCGAGCGCAGCTCGGCGTCCGAGGCGCGGGTGCAGGCGAGCCGGGCGGCCATGCTCTCGAGCGCCGCCCAGGCATGGATCATCCCGACGATCTCTTTCTTGGTCTTCTTGATCACGAACACGCCGCGCCGGGCCTCGGAGCGGACGAAGCCCTCCTGCTCCAGCACCGTCAGCGCCTCGCGCACCGGCGTCCGGCTGACGCCCAGATCCTGCGACAGCTTGCGCTCGTCGAGACGGACCTCGTCGGGGCGCCCGTAGATGTCCATGTTGGTGATGAACGTCTTCAACGCCTCGTAGGCCAAGGTCCGCAGGCTCGAACTGACCACGATCGGCTTGATGCTGAGCGACTCGGAGTTCGACATGCTGTACCCGTCGGTCCGCGTTCTTCAGTTTGTGTTCGACGCGCGACCGACCGCCGAAGTAACCCAAACCTCGGCGCCAGCCTAGATGGCACCCGTGCGCTCCACACAGGCACCGCTCGGCGCGTCGTGGGCGGGACCAAGGCGGCTCGGCGTCAGGATCGTCAAAGCACCGCCCGACCGCGTGCACGTCCGATCCTTCTCGGTAATCCCGGCGAAATTTCTGTATTTTTATTCCACTCTCGTTGACAGGTTCCGCGAGGATGACGCACGATATTTCTGGCATACCGTAGACCAGAGATCGGCCGACTGAGGCGCTGACTTTTTCTTGTTGCGGTGCCAAAAGTTTTTCCGAGATGAGCCGTGCAATTGAAGCTGCATCGGAAGCCGGAACGCGGCATCAGGATCATGCCGACATTGCGGTTCGCGCGTGAACGACGGTGTTCGCGCGACGACATCGAGGATTGAAGGGCGTCGGCGTTCCATAGCGCGCCGTCTGACGGCCGGCTCGGACGCCGGCCGCCAAACGACGACGCTGCGGTCAACGCAGACGACACGCCACGTGCCGGACAACCGGCCTTACGCGAGACCTCTGGGAGGATGACATGATGCACGAAGAACGGCCGGCGATCGGACGGGTGTCCGACGGATATCGATGGATGCAGCTCGCGCTGGGCGTGATCTGCATGGTGATGATCGCGAACCTCCAGTACGGCTGGACGTTCTTCGTGCCCGACATCCAGAAGAAGTTCGGCTTCGACCGCGCCGCCATCCAGTGGGCGTTCACGCTGTTCGTGCTGTTCGAGACCTGGCTGGTGCCGGTCGAGGGCTGGTTCGTCGACAAGTACGGCCCGCGCGTGGTCGTGCTGTTCGGCGGCCTGCTCTGCGGGATCGGCTGGGTGATCAACTCCTACGCCACCTCGCTCAACATGTTCTATCTCGGCCAGGTCATCGCCGGCATCGGCGCGGGCGCGGTCTACGGCACCTGCGTCGGCAGCGCGCTCAAGTGGTTCCCGGACAAGCGGGGCCTGGCCGCGGGCATCACCGCCGCGGGCTTCGGCGCCGGCTCGGCCTTCACCGTGGCGCCGATCCAGTGGATGATCGCCGAGAACGGTTTCCAGGCCGCCTTCCTGTGGTTCGGTCTCGGCCAGGGCCTCGTCGTCTGCCTGCTGGCGTTCTTCCTGGTCTCGCCGAAGAAGGGCCAGGTGCCGGAGGCCGCCGTGAACGCCAACGTGATCCAGACCCGGCGCAACTACGCGCCCGGCGAGGTCGCGCGGCAACCGATCTTCTGGCTGATGTACTTCATGTTCGTCATCGTCGGCGCCGGCGGCCTGATGATCACCGCCAACCTGAAGCCGATCGCCGCCGACATCGGCGTCGACAAGATCCCGGTGACGATCCTCGGCGTGACCATGGTGGCGATCACCTTCGCCGCGACCATCGACCGGGTGCTCAACGGGCTGACGCGGCCGTTCTTCGGCTGGGTCTCGGACAAGATCGGCCGCGAGAACACGATGTTCATCGCCTTCGCAATGGAAGGGTTCGGCATCTACATGCTCTACCTCTGGGGCCACGATCCGCTGTGGTTCGTGCTGCTCTCGGGCTTCGTGTTCTTCGCCTGGGGCGAGATCTACTCGCTCTTCCCCTCGACCTGCACCGACACCTTCGGCTCGAAGTTCGCGGCGACCAATGCCGGCCTGCTCTATACCGCCAAGGGCACGGCGGCCCTGCTGGTGCCGGCGGCGAACTACCTGCAGCAGAGCTCCGGCAGCTGGGACGGCGTGTTCCTGATGGCCGCCGGCGCCAACATCCTGGCCTCGATCCTCGCGATCGCGGTGCTGAAGCCCTGGCGCAAGCGCGTGGTCGCCAACGCGATGCTCGCCGCGCCCGAGACCACCACCACCCGCGGGGTCGTGGCCGCCTGAGGGCGCCACCCCACCGACAGGTCCGAACGCGACGAGGCCCGGCACCGTCTTTACGGTGCCGGGCCTTCGCGCATATCGGGGGGAGGGGAACCGGAGGATTGCGGATGGACGCCGACGAGAACAGGGCGCGGGCGTCGGTGGTGGAGGCCGCGCGCGGCCTCGATGCGCAGGGCCTCAACCGCGGAACCTCGGGCAACGTCTCGCTGCGCTGGCGCAACGGCCTGCTGATCACGCCGTCGGGCATCCCGAGCGGGCGGATGGCCCCGGAGGACGTGGTCTTCCTCCGCATGGACGGCAGCTTCGACCATCCCCTGAGCCCGTCCTCGGAATGGCGCTTCCATCGCGACATCCTGCAGGACAAGCCGGCGGTGAACGCGGTGGTGCACGCGCATCCCGACCACGGCACCGCCTTCGCCATGTGCCGCCAGACGATCCCGGCGGTGCATTACATGATCGCGGCTGTGGGCGGTCCGACGATCCGCTGCTCGGGCTACGCCACCTTCGGCACCGAGGAGCTCTCGCGCCTAGCGCTCGAAGCGCTGGAGGACCGCAACGGCTGCCTGCTCGCCAACCACGGCATGATCGCCACCGGCCCCGACCTCGCCAAGGCGTTGTGGCTCGCGGTCGAGATCGAGACCCTTTGTCGGCAATACGCGATCGCGCTGCAGGTCGGCACGCCGGTGGTGCTGCCCGACGACGAGATCGCGCACAACATCGAGAAGTTCAGGAGCTACGGGCCTCGGCCGACGGCCTGACGCGATCGACGCGTCGGCCGATCGCCAGCGCGCTCGGGTCCTCGTTCCGAGGCTCAGCCGCCCAGGATCGTGCCGACGCTCACGCCGCCGCCTTGCGCGAACTCCACCGCCGAGACCTTCTTGCCGCCCTCGGGCTTCACCTTGAAGATCTCGATCTGGCCGCCCTGCGCGGTGACGCGGATCGAGTCGTCGCCGATCGCGATCACCTCGCCGACCTTGCCCTTCACGCCGCCGAGCGTCCGCACCGGGTGCAGGCGGGCATCGAAGATCTGCAGCTTGGCGCCGTTCACCGTGGTCCAGGCGCCGGGCGCGGGGTTGGCGGCGCGGATCAGGTCGTAGATCTGGTTGGCGTGGGCGCCCCAGTTGATCGCCGCCTCGCGGGCGCGGAACCAGCCCTCGTAGCTCGCGGCATCCTCGTCCTGGTCGATCTCGATGTGCCGGCCGGCGACGACGAGGTCGGCCGCCTCCAGCATCGCCGCGACGCCCATCGGGAAAAGGCTGTTGAAGTAGACGTCGCCGAGGGTGTCGTCGGCGCCGATGTCGCAGGTCTTCTGCAAGAGGATCGGGCCCTCGTCGAGGCCGTCGGTCGGGCGGAAGATCGTCAGCCCGGTCTTCGTGTCGCCCTTCGCGATCGGCCAGTTGATCGAGGACGGCCCGCGATACCGCGGCAGCAGCGAGGGATGGTACTGGATCGTGCCGTGCTTCGGGATGGTGACGAAGTCCTGCGGCGCGAACTGCAGCACGTAGGCCATGACGCCAATCTCCGCGTCGAGCCCGCGCATCGCGGCCTCCGCCTCGGCGCTCTTCAGGCTCGGGAACTGGAACACCTGCAGCCCCTGCTCGAGCGCCGCGGTCTTGAGCACGTCGGGCTTGGCGCCCTCCTTCTCGGGCGCGCAGAACACGCCGGCCACCGTGTCGCCGCGCTTCAGGAAGGCCTCCAGCACCGCCTTGCCGAAATCCTGCTGACCGATGAAGGCGATGCGCATGGGATCCTCGTCGTTTCGGTGGGATGGTCCGCCTCGACCCGATCGTCCAGGAGGATGCCGGATGCACGGGCGACCTCGGCCGCCCCGGGATGCCCGCCGTCATCCCGGGCTCTGCGACGCAGCCCCGGCGATGACGGGCGGAGGCGGGTTGGCCCGCTTCCGCCGCGATGGTCGGATGCGATCCGCGGGCCTACTCCGCCGCGATCTTCTCGATCCGGCCGACGGCGCCCGAATGGGCGATCTCGTCGACCTCGGCATCGGTGTACTTGAGGACGCTGCGCAGGATCTCGTCGGTGTGCTCGCCCAGCAGCGGCGAGCGCGTCACCTCGCTCGGGCTCGCCGACAGCTTGATCGGGTTTCCGACGGTCAGGTAGGTGCCGCGCGTCGGGTGCTCGACCTCGACGATCGTGCCGGTCTTGCGCAGCGACTCGTCGGCGGCGATCTCCTTCATCGACAGGATCGGGCCGCAGGGGATGTCGTACTCGTTGAGGATGTCCATCGCCTCGAACTTGTCGTGCTTCATCGTCCAAGCTTCGATGCGCGTGAAGATCTCGTTCAGGTGCGGCAGCCGCGCCTTGGGCGTGGCGTAGCCCGGATCGGTCTTCCAGCCCGGCTCACCGATGATGTCGCAGATCGGCGCCCAGACCGCGGCTTGGGTGATGAAGTACAGGTACGCGTTGGGATCGTGCTCCCAGCCCTTGCACTTGAGGATGCGGCCGGGCTGGCCGCCGCCGGAATCGTTGCCGGCGCGCGGGGTCGAGTCGCCGAACGGGATGCCCTCGCCGAACTGGCTGTACTCGGTGAGCGGGCCGTGATCGAGGCGCTGCTGGTCGCGCAGCTTGACCCGGCACAGGTTGAGCACGCTGTCCTGCATCGCGCAGTCGACCTTCTGCCCGAGCCCGGTGACGGTGCGGTGGAACAGGGCGGTGACGATGCCCAGCGCGAGATGCAGGCCGGTGCCGGAATCGCCGATCTGGGCGCCGGTCACCATCGGGATGCCGTCGCGGAAGCCGGTGGTGGAGGCCGAGCCGCCGGCGCATTGCGCGACGTTCTCGTAGACCTTGCATTCCTCGTAGCGGCCCGGCCCGAAGCCCTTGACCGAGGCGAGGATCATGCGCGGGTTGGCCTCGTGGATCTTCTCCCAGGTCAGGCCCATGCGGGCGAGCGCGCCGGGGGCGAAGTTCTCGACGAGCACGTCGCACTCCTTCACCAGGCGCCAGAGCACCTCCTTGCCCTTCGGCGTCTTCGAATCGAGCGTGATCGAGCGCTTGTTGTGGTTCAGCATGGTGAAATACAGGCTGTCCACGTCGGGCAGGTCCTGGAGCTGGGCGCGGGTCGCGTCGCCGGCGCCGGGACGCTCGACCTTGATCACGTCGGCGCCGAACCACGCGAGCAGCTGCGTGCAGGTCGGGCCGGACTGGACGTGGGTGAAGTCTAGGATTTTGACGCCTTCCAGGGCCTTGCTCATGGTCTGTCTCTGATCTTCTCGAGTCCGGTGGATCGGGATGCCGGCGATGCCGCCCGGCTTCGAAGGTGTCGCGCCGCGATCCCGTCAGGCTTCATGCCTGGCGGGTGCGCTCGCGCATCGTCAAGTCAATAAAAGTCCGGTGCCGGCCAAGCCCGGCTTGCCGCAGGGTCACGCATGCGCCGACCCGGTGCGGGGCGTCCGAGCGCGCAGGTCCGGCCGCGGCTGCCCGAAGGCCCTCATCACGCCCGAGGGGCATTGCGACGCTCCATCCCTGTTGCCTTGCTCGACGTCGGCCTTGTCGACCGTTGCCGGCAAGATGACCGAAGATGGAATGGCATGCAATATGCCAAACGAAGGCGTCGGTTGCCCCGATTTCCGCTATGCTGGGCCCACCGATCGGGCGAGCCGACCAAATTTACGATCCGCCTCGACTTGTGCAACCGCGAGATGTCGATCCTGAAACCGATCGAATTCCGCGTTCGCGCGGGCCGATTGTTGTTGTCGGCGCAGGCGGCGCAGGGCATCTTGCGTCGTCCGACGGATCGACACGATGAATGTTCCCGCCGCCTTGGCGATCCAATCGCTCCCGTTCGCTTGGCTGGCGCTGTCGACGCGCCGGGGCAACGGGGATGCGTTCGCGATCCTCTACCTCGTCGGCCTCGGCCTCGTGTTGTCGATGATCGTATGGCTGGGCGACCAGGCGGCCTTCGATCAGGCGATCTCGGCCGCCGGCGAGCTCGATTGATCTGGCGGCCCTCGTCGCAGCATTCATCGCGCGGGCCGACGACGTTCGCGGCCGCCCACCTGTCTTTCCAGCAAGGCACTTGGCACGGGCAGGATACGGGTTCATCCTCCCGGTCAAACGACGCTCGATCAACGAGCGAAGACCAACGGAGGTACGCCCATGCTTTCGAGTTCCCGCCTCATCAAGTCGTCCTGGATCGCCGTCGAGGTCACGCAGGAGCGCGCCGAGCGCGTGCTGGTGGTCGAGACCTACATCGCCGTCAGTCCGCTCGAGCGGAACTACGAGGCGGCCCAGTACGAGAAGGTCGTGGACTGCGTCCGGCACGTGCTCGCGGCGCATCCCGAGATCGACCGGGCCTCGATCCTGAGCATGCATCGCGGCTCCGGCTGCGCCAGCCTGTTCCGGGCCCCGGCCGAGGCGGCCTGAGCCGGACCCGCGTCGTGATGCGATGAGCGCTTCGGCGGCACCGGCCGGCTACGCCCTGCCGGACGACGGCCTCGTCGGGCGCGGGCCGTGGAATCCCGGCATCGAATCGACGCTGCCGCGGCGTTTCCTGCCGCTGACGACCCTGTACCGCCCCGAGAACGTCGCGACGCCCCTCGCCGAGGCGATGGAGCTTTCCGCCTTCTCGGGCCTGCCGATGCCGGAGATCGTCGCCTTCCGGCCGGATCGCCTCGTCGTGCACGAGCTGCTGATCCGGGTGATGGCCGACCTCTCGGTCCCCGTCGGCGAGACCTACGGCGATCTCGGCGTCAACTTCCGCGCGATCGTCGCCCACATCCTCGCGACCGCGATCGCGCCGCATGCGGACCGGATCGCCGAGACCCTTCGCGCCGTGGCGGACGAGGCGCGCGCCCGGATCGCCGCGGAACTCGACGCGGCTTTCGCGCCGCCCGCGCCGCCGCCCCCT
>NZ_VRVH01000620.1:0-845 GCF_008040095.1 Methylobacterium sp. WL6
GGCCGCAGCGCCAGCGCCGCGGCGAGGTCGGCCGCGCTCGGTGCGACCCGGACGTAGAGCGGCAATGCGCCGGGCCTCCGCCGCAGGGGCGGGAGCCAGGCGGGCTCGGCGGCCGGGGCATGGTCCAGCACCAGGGCATCGGCGTGGGCGAGGTCGGGCGGCGCGCCCGCGGGCGAGGCGATCAGCAGGACGCGCATGAGGGCCGAGTCATCGGGCATTTAGGCTTTCTTTACCATGATGGCCAAAGGTCCCCGCATCCGGGGCGCACCGTGCGGCGCCTCACGCGACGCCCGTCCGGCGCGTGCGGCTCGAAGCGGCGATCGATGTTCCTGTTCACCACGCCTTCGAACCCCCAGCCAGCCGCGGCGCCGCCGCGGGCCGCGGGTCCGCAGGGCGCGGTCGTCGACGCGATCCGCGACGGGGCCCAGAGCAGCGGCGTCGGCTTCGACTACCTGCTCGCCACGGCGCAGCGCGAATCCGCCCTCGATCCCTCGGCCAAGGCCGGCACCTCGACCGCCACCGGCCTGTTCCAGTTCATCGAGCAGACCTGGCTCGGGGTGATGAAGTCCGCCGGGCCGAAGCTCGGCCTCCAGGCCTACGCCGACGCCATCGTCGCGCGGCCGGACGGCAGCTACACCGTCGCGGATGCCGGCCAGCGCCAGGCGATCCTCGACCTCCGGCGCGACCCGAAGATCGCCGCCTCGCTCGCGGGCGCCTTCACCCAGAAGAACGGCGAGGCGCTGTCGGCGGCGCTCGGGCGCGAGCCGACCGCGGGCGACCTCTACGCCGCCCACGTGCTCGGGGCGAAGGGCGCGACGACGCTGATCGCCGCCGCGCGGGCGACC
>NZ_VRVH01000621.1:0-844 GCF_008040095.1 Methylobacterium sp. WL6
GGCTTGTCCGCCGCCGCACCGGGCCTGGGCGGCGCGAGGTTCGTTGCGACGCGGGCGGGCTCCGGCACCGAGAACGGCACCTCGGCCCGGCTGCGCACCTTGCCCGAGACCGAATCGACCTGGTCGACCCGCACCGTGTAGGCGCCCGGCTTCACCCCGCGGCCGATGGTGAAGGTGACCTTGCCGTCGGCGCCGACGCTCGCCGGGGCGATCAGCGTGTCGTTGAGGTAGAGCCGCACCGTCGCACCCGGCGCGGCCTGGCTGGTGACGAACAGCCGGCCGCCCTCCTGCGCGTCCACGCTGACGATCTTGACGGGCGCGGGGGCGTCCTTGGCGGCCTTCCCGGAAGGCGGCTTGGCCGCCGCGTCCTTCGCCGCCGGGCCCTTCGACGCGCCCTTGACGGGGGTATCCCTGCCGGCGACCGCCTGGCCCGGCGCCGGGCCCGGCGCCCGCTGCGCCGTCCGGACCTCCGGCTGCGACAGCACCACCGTGGGCTTGTCGGGCGCGGTCAGCGCCACCAGCGGCTTCTCGGTGCGCGTGGGCGAGACCGCCACCGCGACGCTCTCGGCCGAGCGGGTCTCGCGGCCCTCGGCATTGGTGGAGCGCAGCACGATCTCGCTGTTGCCCGCGGGCAGCGCCGGCGGCACGATCGCGAACTGCCCGTTCGGGTCGGCGAGCGCCTTGGCCACCGCCTTGCCGTCGACCAGGAGCTCGACGACCGTGTTCGGCGCCCCGCGGCCGGCCACCACCGACTCGCCGTTCGGCTCGACGCGGACGATGTCGAACTTGAGCGCGTCCGGCGCCGCCGGCGCCTCGGCGCGTGCCGCCGGCGGGGGCACCATGC
>NZ_VRVH01000622.1:0-843 GCF_008040095.1 Methylobacterium sp. WL6
GCCGAAGCGGGCCGCGGCGGCGAGCGCCTCGAGGCGGCCGGCCTCGCGCGCCCAGTAGCCGACGAGCTGCCCGTCGAGAGTGATCCGCTCCGCCTGCGCCGCCATGCATCCCTCCCCGCAGGCGATGGTGCTCGCCGTCGAACGTCCTCAGCAAAACGCCTAATGCGGCGCGGCGGGTTCCGTCGTCTCCTCGACGATCAGCGCCTCCGCCTCACCCTCGAACCCGCCCGCGCCATCGGGGACCGGGGTGGCGGGCGTGCCGAACGGCGTGCTCGGATAGGCCTGCTCGAACCTTGCGCGCGCGTCGGCGGGGTCCTCGCCCTTGAGCACGATCTGCGGCTTGCCCGGCAGCGGCCAGCGCGGGTCGGCGGGATCGCGGGGACGCACGGCGTACCAGGGCATGGAGGCTCCAAGTCGAGACGGGAGGATCGCGCCTGCCGTGAACGGAAGCCGGTCCGGCGCGGTTCCACGCACGCCGCGCCGCATTGATTCCCGGCGCGCGCCGGTGCAGGTGCGGGCCCCATGCGCGTGGACCTGTTCGATTTCGACCTGCCCGAGGCCAGCATCGCGCTGCGCCCGGCCGAACCGCGCGGCGCCGGGCGCCTGCTCGTCGTGCGCCCCGGCGACGGCCTGACCGATGCCCGCGTCGCCGACCTTCCCGGCCTGCTGCGCCGGGGCGACGCCCTGGTCTTCAACGACACCCGGGTGATCCCGGCGCGCCTTCGCGGCATCCGCACCCGGCCCGGCGCGCCCGGCCAGCGCACGGAGGTGATGCTGCATCTGCGCGAGGCGCCGGACCGCTGGCGCGCCTTCGCCCGGCCGGCCAAGCGCCTGGCGCCGGGC
>NZ_VRVH01000623.1:0-839 GCF_008040095.1 Methylobacterium sp. WL6
GCACCGCAGCGCGTCGCCGCCGTCGCGCCCGAGGCCGCCGTCCCGGTCGAGGCCCCGGCCACGACGGCGACCGTGAGCAACGCCGCCGTCGGCGGGTTCTCGGTCCAGCTCGGCGTCCGCACCAGCGCCAAGGAAGCCCAGACCGCCTTCCGCGAGATGCAGGGCAAGTACAGCCAGCTCGCCGGCAAGCCGGAGCTGATCCGCCAGGCCGAGGTCAACGGCAAGACGATCTTCCGGGTCCGCGTCGGGCCGCTGGCCAAGGCGGAAGCCACGAGCCTCTGCACCGAGCTTCAGGGCGCCGGCGGACAGTGCTTCGTCGCCAAGAACTGAGCCCGCCTCCACAAAACCCGCGTCGGCGGATCGCCTGAGATCGGCGATCCGCCGGGGCCGCGCCTGAGTCGCCGGCGCAACACCCGAGCGTGCGCGGACCGATGGTCCGGCAGACGTCGCGGTTTGGCCTTGCGGCGCGGGCATCTCCTGTCGGACGCTCGCCACGGATTCGTATTCTTCGTCCGGGCAGGCGATGCCCGCAACCCAACCCTCCCGGGAAGACCGTCCCCGATGACCTCCCGTGCCCTGATCCTCGGCTGCGCCGGCAAGACCCTGTCGCCGGACGAGACCGCGTTCTTCCGCGACGTGCGGCCCTGGGGCTTCATCCTGTTCAAGCGCAACATCGGCACGCCGGACGAGGTCCGGGCGCTGACCGCGTCGCTGCGCGCCACGATCGGCCGGGACGACGCGCCGATCCTGATCGACCAGGAGGGCGGCCGGGTTCAGCGCATGGGGCCGCCGCACTGGCCGGCCTACCCGGCCGGCGGGCGCTTCCGCCGGCTCGACGG
>NZ_VRVH01000624.1:0-835 GCF_008040095.1 Methylobacterium sp. WL6
GGGCTACGACGCCCGCGTCGGCGAGCGCGGCGCGCGCCTCTCCGGCGGCCAGCGCCAGCGCATCGGCATCGCCCGCGCGCTCTACCACGACCCCGACGTGATCGTGTTCGACGAGGCGACCTCGGCGCTGGACGGCGAGACCGAGGGCGCGGTGATGGCCGCGCTCGACGCGCTCGCCGGCCAGCGCACGCTGATCATGATCGCCCACCGCCTCACCAGCCTGGAAGCCGCCGACACGGTCCACGTGCTCGACGGCGGCCGCCTCGTGGCGTCGGGCCCGCTTCACGCGGTGACGCAGCATGTCGGGGCGGCCGCGTGAGCCGGGCGCCGACGAACCCACCCCGATCCGGAGCCGATGCCCCATGCCCGATCCGATCCACCTGAAGGCCGCCGACGGCACCACCGCGACCCTGACGCTCGCCGGCGCCGAGCCGGTGTCGTGGCGGGTGGGCGGCACCGAATACCTCTGGAGCGGCGATCCCGAGCACTGGAACCGGCACGCGCCCTGGCTCTTCCCGGTGGTCGGCGCCTCCGCCGGCGGGATGGTGCGGGTCGACGGCCGGACCTATCCGATGGCGCAGCACGGCTTCGCCCGCGACCTGCCCTTCGCGGTGGTGGAGCGGACGGACGAGGGCGTCACCCTGCGCCTGACCGAAACGGCCGAGACGCTGGCGCACTATCCCTTCCGCTTCCGCCTCGACATCACCGCGCGGGTGCGCCCCGCCGGGCTCGACTTCGCCATCGCGATCTACAATCCGGGCGAGACCGCCCTGCCCTATGGGCTCGGCTTCCACCCGGCCTTCCCCTGGCCGTTCGCGGGCGGGACGCGCGCGGC
>NZ_VRVH01000625.1:0-830 GCF_008040095.1 Methylobacterium sp. WL6
GGCGCCTGCTGCTGGCCGCCCCACGGGCCGCCCTGCTGCGGTCCGCCCTGCGGATACCCCTGTTGCGGGTAGCCCTGCTGCGGATACCCTTGCTGCGGGTAACCCTGCGGCGCGCCGCCCTGGTTGCCCCAGGCGCCGCCCGCCCGCTGCTGCGGCTGCGGATCCTGGCGCTGCGAACCGCCGCCGAAGATGCTCGACAGGAACCCGCCGCCACCCGAGGATTGCGGCTGCGCCTGTTGCTGGCGGGCCTGCTCGAGCTGCTGGTTGAGGCTCTTGATCGCCTCCTCCTGCACGTAGATCAGCTGCGCCATCGCGTAGGGCGCATAGGGCTGGGCCCTGAGCTTGTCGGCAATGAAGCGCTCGGCATCCGCGTCGCGGGGCTGGCTGGACGCCTGCTCGAGCCGCTGGAAGATGCCGGAGATGACGTCGCGTTCTTCGCTGTTCATGGAGTCGTCCTCCTCGAATCGAACCCGCGGCATCGTGCGCCGCATGGACCGGTTCCAAGATGGGGAGCACGCCCGAGGTTTGTCAGGGGCGGCGAAGAAATCTTCGCCGTAGGACGATGCGATCGTGCGACGAAAAAAGCCCGGCCTTTCGGCCGGGCTTCTCGGGTCGGGTCGAACCGCGGCTCTGGGCGAGCCGCGGCGGATCCGGCAGGTCCTAGTACGAGCCGAACTTGTAGTTCAGGCCGGCGCGCACGACAGCGAACTCGGTGCTGTTGTTGCGGTTCAGGCCGCTCTGCACGACGGTCACGCCCGGCGAGGTCAGGGTCACGGTGCCGGTCGAGTTGGAGGCGAAGGCGCCGTTGTTGCGGCCGCCCTGGTCGAGGT
>NZ_VRVH01000626.1:0-829 GCF_008040095.1 Methylobacterium sp. WL6
GCCGTCGCGTCGGTCGGCACCGGGGACGAGCCGGAGCGCGCTCAGCACGAACTCGTAGGGCGTCTTGAACTTGCGCGGCGCCGGCTCCCACGCCTCCGGCGTCGCGACCAGCGCGGCGGCCATCGCGGCGAGATCGCCGTCGCCGTCGCGATAGGCGGCGGCGAGCCGCGCCACCGCGCCCTCGGGCGGATCGTCGGCGATGAAGTGGATCGCGAGCTTGCGGGCGAGATGGCGGGCTGTCGCCGGATGGCGCGCGAGCGCGTCCAGCACCGCGTCGCCCTGCTCCAGGCCGCCCGGTTCGTAGGTCCGGCCGAGGATCGTCGCCGGGCCGGGCTCGTGCCGGCTCGCGGCGAACAGGAAGCGCCCGGCATCCGGCCGGTCGGCCCGCGGCGGCACCCAGCCCCGGCCGGTGAGAACCCCGGCCAGCGCCGTGACGTCGGCCTGGCCGTAGCCGCCGTCGACGCCGAGCGTGTGCAGCTCCAGCGTCTCGCGGGCGAGGTTCTCGTTGAGGCCGAGGCCGCGCCGTGCCCCGGCCGGGGAGCCGGGGCCGACGGAGCGCTGATTGTCGAGGTAGACCAGCATCGCCGGGTGGCGCTGCACCGCCCGCAGCATGTCGGCGAAGCGCCCGAGCACGTGCGGGCGGATCGCCTCGCGCTCGAAGGCGCCGGCCAGCACGCGGACCGGCCCCTTGTCGCTCGAGACCGCGAAGTGGTTGGCGAAGAAAAGCGCCAGCCGCTCGACGAAGCCGGCCTCCGTCGCCGCGCCGTGCGCGAGCCGGGCCTCGACCTCGGCGCGCTCGATGGTTCGCCGGACCTGCCCGGGGTCGGCG
>NZ_VRVH01000627.1:0-809 GCF_008040095.1 Methylobacterium sp. WL6
GCCGGCGGTGGCGCGCACCGACCCGGCCGAGGCGCTGACCCTGTGGACCGCGGCCGGCCTCGCGCTGCTCGGCGGCCTGATCCTCAACCTGATGCCCTGCGTCTTCCCGGTGCTGTCGATCAAGGTGCTGAGCCTGGTGAGGCATTCCGGCGAGGCGCCGGCGCAGGTCCGGCTGCACGGGCTCGCCTACACCGCGGGGGTGCTGGCGGCCTTCCTGGCGCTGGCCGCGCTGCTGATCGCCCTGAAGGCCGGCGGCGCCGGGATCGGCTGGGGCTTCCAGCTGCAATCGCCGACCGTGGTGGCGGCTTTGGCCTACCTGCTCTTCGCCATGGGCCTGAGCCTGTCGGGCATGCTTCACCTCGGCAGTCGGCTGTCCGGGCTCGGCGACGGGCTGACCCGGCGGGCCGGGCTCCAGGGCTCGTTCTTCACCGGCGTGCTCGCGACGGTCGTGGCCACGCCGTGCACCGCCCCGTTCATGGGCTCGGCCGTGGGCTTCGCGCTGACGCAGTCGACCGCTGCCGGCCTCGTCGTGTTCGCGAGCCTCGGCCTCGGCCTCGCCCTGCCCTTCCTGGCGCTCACCCTGTGGCCGCCGGCGCTGCGCGCCCTGCCCCGGCCCGGCGCCTGGATGGACGTGCTGAAGCAGGCCCTCGCCTTCCCGATCTACGCCACGGTCGCCTGGCTGGTCTGGGTGCTGGCGCAGCAGGTCGGGCCTCAGGGCCTGCTCGCGGCGCTGATCGGGCTGGTGCTGATGGGCTTCGCCGCCTGGGCGTGGGAGCTCGGCCGCGACGCGCGGCCGGTCCGGGCGCAGC
>NZ_VRVH01000628.1:0-806 GCF_008040095.1 Methylobacterium sp. WL6
GTGGTGACCAGCGCGTCGCGCGGCTGCGCCACCGGCTCCGGCTCGCCGCCGAACCGCGCGAACGCGTCGAACAGGATCGGCGCGGCGACCGCGCGCCCGACGAGGCCCGGCACCGCGGCGCCGTCCGGCCGCCCGACCCAGACCGCGATCGTCACCCGCCGGTCGAACCCGGCGGCCCACGCGTCGCGATAGCCGAACGAGGTGCCGGTCTTGTAGGCGATGCGGCCGGGCAGCGCGTTCTCGGGGGGCGGTGCGCCGCGCAGGATGTCGGCGACGTACCAGGCCGCCACCGGCTCGGCGACGCGGCGCGCGGAGTCGGGCGGCGCCGGCCGGTCGGCGCGGCGGATCAGGTCGGGCATCGCGCCGCCGCGGGCGAGGCCGGCATAGAGCCGGGCGAGGTCGGTCAGCGTGATCCCGAGGCCGCCCAGCGCCACGGGCAGGCCCGGCGCGGCGTCGCGCGGCAGCAGGATCGCGGCGCCGGCGGCCCTGAGGCGGGCGATGAAGCGGGCCGGGCCGACCGCCTCCATCAACGCGACGGCGGGCACGTTGAGCGAGAGCTGCAGGGCGCGGCGGGCGGTGACGGTGCCTTGATACGTGAGGTCGAAGTTCTCGGGCGCGTAGGCGGCCGCGTACCGGGCCGGGCGGTCGTCGAGCAGCGTCTCGGGATGGGCGAGCCCGCTCTCGAAGGCCTGCGCGTAGATGAAGGGCTTGAGCGCCGAGCCCGGCGAGCGCACCGCCAGCGTCATGTCGATGGCGCCGCGGCGCGCGGCGTCGCGGTAGCCGGCGCTGCCGACCTGGGCGAGCAC
>NZ_VRVH01000629.1:0-800 GCF_008040095.1 Methylobacterium sp. WL6
GCTGCCGCCCGCGGCCTCGGCCGGGACGAAGCGCTGGACCAGCAGCGGCAGCGGCAGCAGCAGCAGCGCCAGCGGCGCCGCCCAATCGAACGCGGAACCGAGCGCCGTGACCCAGGCCGGGAGCAGGCTCATCCGCGCATCCGCCCGATCAGGCGCCCGAGCTCGGCATCGAGGACGGCCGGGTCCGGCCGGTCGCTGCGGCGATAGAGCCCCTCGGCGAGGACGCGCCCGGCGCCTTCGGTGAAGAAGGTGGTGGCGAACAGCCCGTCGAGCCTGTGCGCCCAGGCCGTTCCTTGCGCGCTCGCCGCGTCCTCGCCCTGCACGGTGCGGGCGACGCGGCGCAGCAGCCGGGCCTGCGCCACGAGCCGGGCCTCCGGGTCGAGGTTTCGCGCGGCGGCGAGATCGCGCAACGCCGCGCGGCGGACCGTGGCGCGGGCGCGGACCCGGAGATAGCGCACCAGACCGACGAGCAGCGCGGCGGCGAAGCCCGCCAGGATCGCGACCACGACCTCGCCGGAGATCGCCCCCGCCGCCTGGTTCGGCAGGTGCAGCCCGCGCAGGGCCTCGAGGGTGGGAGGAGCGTCGGCGGGGGTCATCGTTTTCCGCCTGCGGGCATACGCACCCCCTCCCCCCGACGGATCTCGAGCAAGCCCGAGATCCGCACCTCGTGTGCCCAAGTCGGGCAGGCCCGACTTGGGTGCGGGGGAGGGTACCCTGCGGAGCAGGGGGGGAGGGAAACGGCGGCGGCTTCACAACACCGCATCGAGCCGCTCCATCAGCGGGGCGTAGGCCTCCGGGCC
>NZ_VRVH01000062.1:0-21510 GCF_008040095.1 Methylobacterium sp. WL6
GCCATGTTCCATCTGATCTTCAGCCTGCCCTGCCTGTACGTCGTGACCCGGGCGCCCAGGCCGTGACGACGGGTAGCCCGGCCGACCAGCCGGCGTCGGCCGGTGCCGCCTCGCAGCCGAAATGAGCGGCCGCCCGGTCCAGCGCATCCTGCATCGCGGCGTGATCCGCCGACCGGACGCGCTCGGACGCCCCCTCGGCATGAGCGAGCATGCCACCGATCCGCACGATGCGCGCCTCCCCGAGCGGAAGGCTCTCCGGGTGCAGGTCGTCGAGATGCAGCAGCAGCGCGACGTCGCCGGTCGGCGGCATGGCGGCAGCCGGCAGAGGGACCTCGCGCGGTGGCATCGCCTCGTCGAGGGCGTCCGGGTACTCGTCGAGCCCTTCGGGATCGAAGCGGTTCTCGGTGTAGCGCCGGATGTTCTCGGCGCGCGCGACGTAGTGCTTGCCCCGGGTGTGCAGCCCCGCCACCCAGCGCCAGGACAGCGTGTTGCTCGCCGGATCGCCGTCGACGAGATGGCGCACGAAGAAATCTGCACCCAGCGCCCAGGGCAGGCGCAGGGTGAAGATCCAGATCGAGGCGAACCACATCCGGGCGTGATTGTGCAGCCAGCCGGTCTCGACGAGGTCCCGCGCCCAGTCGTCGAAACCGTCGATGCCGGTCCGGCCCGCGATCGCGGCCTCGTAGGTCCGGCGCAGGCCGGGCTCCGCGGCGAGCCGCGCCCGATCCGCCGTGGCCAGCGCGAGGGCGTCGGTCCAGGCGGTCGGGTGGGTCTCGAGATGGCCCTTGAAGTAGGTCCGCCAGAAGACCTCGGAGACGAACTTTCCGGCGCCGCCGTCGCCGAACGCGGCCTGGGCGGCGGCCACCACCTCGGCTTCCGTGATCAGGCGGCGCCGAAGGTAGGGCGAGAGCGCCGACGTGGTCGGCCGCCCGTCCGGTCCGCGGTCGGTGTTGCGGGCACCGGCATAGTCGACGGCGGCGTCCGCGAGGAAGGCCGACAGGCGGTCGAGCCCGGCGGCACGGGTCATGGGAAAGCTGCGATCCATGCCGTCGAGCTAGCGCGGCGGCGTGCCGGCTTGGATGCGACCGATTTCCCGAACCCCGGCGGAGGCCGCCGGGGCGTATCCAGTGTCGAGCATGGCGCGATCGCGCGTCAGGCCGCCTCGGGCATGCGGTCGAGGAACTTGTCCAGGGTGAGCGGATAGTCCCGCACGCGGATGCCGGTGGCGTTGTAGACGGCATTCGCCACCGCGGCGCCCACGCCGCAGATCCCGAGCTCGCCGACGCCCTTGGCCTTCATCGGCGAGGACATCGGATCGACCTCGTCGAGGAAGATCACCTCCTGATGCGGGATGTCGGCGTGGACCGGCACCTCGTAGCCGGCGAGGTCGTGGTTGGCGAAGAAGCCGCGCTTGGTGTCGACCGCCAGTTCCTCCATCAGCGCCGAGCCGGTGCCCATCGTCATGCCGCCGATGACCTGGCTGCGGGCCGATTTCGGGTTGAGGATGCGCCCCGCCGCGCACACCGCGAGCATGCGCCGGACCCGGATCTCCGCCGTGTCGGCATCGACCCCGACCTCGACGAAATGGGCGCCGAAGGTCGATTGCTGCTGCTTCTTAGAGAGGTCGCCGAACTCGATGGTATCCTCGGCCGTCAGCTCGCCCCGGCTCGCGGCCTCGCCGAGCGGAACCGCACGGTTGCCGGCCCGCACCTGCCCGTCGGCGAAGACCGCGTCGTCGGAGTTGATGCCGAGACGCTGCGCCACCGCCTCACGAAGCTTGACGCACGCCGCGTAGACGCCGGCCGTCGACGAGTTTCCGCCGAACTGGCCGCCCGATCCCGACGAGACCGGGAAGGCGGAATCGCCGAGCCTGACCGCCACCTTGTCGAGGGTCACGCCCATCATCTCGGCGGCGGTCTGCGCGATGATGGTGTAGCTGCCGGTGCCGATGTCGGTCATGTCGGTCTCGACCGTGACGGTGCCGGCTCCGTCCAGCCTGACCCGCGCGCCCGACTTCAGGACCATGTTGTTGCGGAACGCCGCGGCCATGCCGACGCCGACGAGCCACTGCCCGTCCCGCACCTGGCCCGGCCGTGCATTGCGCTTGGACCAGCCGAAGGTTTCGGCCCCCAGCTTGAGGCAGCCGACGAGGTCGCGGTGGGAGAACGGGCGCTTCGGGTCCTGCGGGTCGACCTGGGTGTCGTTGCGGATGCGGAATTCCACAGGGTCGATCCCGAGCTTCTCCGCCATCTCGTCCATGGCGACCTCCAGGACCATCAGGCCGGGCGCCTCGCCCGGCGCCCGCATGGCGTTGCCCTCTGGCAGGTCGAGATGAGCGAGCTTCATCGCGGTGAGCCGATTGGCACCGGCGTAGAGCAGCTTGGTCTGGCTCACCGCCGTCTCGGGATCGCCGTCGGGCAGGTTGCCCGACGTGCTCTCGTGGGCGATGGCGGTGATCGTGCCGTCCTTGGTCGCGCCGATGCGCACGCGCTGGATCGTGGCCGGGCGATGCGTGGTGTTGTTGGCGATGAGCGGGCGCGTCAGCGCCACCTTCACCGGGCGCTGGAACGCCTTGGCGGCGAGGGCTGCGAGCACCGCGTCGGCCCGCACGAACAGCTTGCCGCCGAAGCCGCCGCCGACGAAGGGTGAATCGAGGCGGACGTTCTCCTTCGACACGCCGAGGATCTTGGCGAGACTGCCATGGCCCCAGCCGATCATCTGGTTCGAGGTCCAGAGCGTGACCTTGTCGCCGTCCCAGGCGGCGATGGTCGCGTGCGGCTCCATCATCGCGTGGCTCTCGTCGGCGGTGGTGTAGCGCTCGTCGAGCGTCACCGGCGCCTGCGCGAACGCCCCCTCGAAATCGCCGACGCGTTCCTCGCCGTCGCCGCCGCTGCCCTCGCTGCTGTCGCCGGGCACGGGCGGCGCGCCCTTCGCCTCGGCCGCGAGATCGAACTTGCCGGCCTCGGGCGCGTAGTCGACCGTCACGAGAAACGCCGCGGCGCGGGCCTGCTCGAACGTCTCGGCGACGACGACCGCGACGGCCTGGTGGTAGTGCTGGATCTCGTCGCCGCCGAACAGGTAGGCGGCGTTCATCATGCCCCGCTCCAGCCGAGGATGCTCCAGGGTCGTCACGACGCCCACGACCCCGGGCGCCGCCTTGGCGGCCGCCGTGTCGATGGCGCGGATGCGGCCCTTGGCGATGCTGGACCCGAGCACGTAGCCGTAGGCCTGGTTCGGCACGACGTCGTGGCGCTCGTAGGCGTAGGGCGCGGTGCCGGTGGTCTTGTACTTGCCATCGATGCGGTCGGTCGGCTTTCCGACGACCTTGAGCTGGTCGATCGGGTTTTGGCCGGCGGGCTGGTCGAACTTCATGGCTTCAGGCCCTTGCTTGGTTGAGCGCCGCGGACAGGGTCCGCTCGGCGAGCGTCAGCTTGTAGGCGTTCGCGTGCGTCGGCGCGGCGCCGGCGAAGACCTGCTCGGTCACCGCCTTGGCGCCCCGCGGCAGGTCGGCCTCGGCCGCCTCCACCCGCCAGGGTTTCGGCGCCACCCCGCCGAAGGCGACGCGGCCGGACCCGTCCCTGCCCAGGATCGCCGCCACCGAAACCAGCGCGTAGGCGTACGACGCCCGGTCGCGGACCTTGCGGTAGAGGTGCGTGCCCGCCACCGGCTTCGGCAGCGTCACCGCCGTGATCAGCGCGCCGGGCGCGAGCGTGGTGTCGCGCTCGGGCGCGTCGCCCGGCAGGCGGTGGAACGCGGCGATCGGGATCGCGCGCTCCCGGCCCTCGCCGTCGACGGTCTCGACGGTGGCGTCGAGCACGCGCATCGCCACCGCCATGTCGCCGGGATGGGTGGCGATGCAGGCGTCGCTTCCGCCGATCACCGCCAGCTGCCGGCTGACCCCGTCGAGCGCCGAGCAGCCGGAGCCCGGCCGGCGCTTGTTGCAGGCCTGGGCGGTGTCGTAGAAGTACGGGCAGCGGGTGCGCTGCAGCAGGTTGCCGGCGGTGGTCGCCTTGTTGCGCAGCTGCCCCGAGGCGCCGGCCAGCAGCGCGCGCGACAGCACGCCGTAATCCTTCCGGACACGGGCGTCGGCGGCGAGGTCGGTGTTGCGCACCAGCGCGCCGATGCGCAGGCCGCCCTCCGGCGTGGCCTCGATCCGGTCGAGCCCGAGCCCGTTGACGTCGACGAGGTGGGTCGGGGTCTCGATCTGCAGCTTCATCAGGTCGAGCAGGTTGGTGCCGCCGGCGATGAACTTGGCGTTGGGCGTGCGCGCCACGGCGGCGGCGGCCTCGGCCGGCGTGCTCGGGCGCTCGTAGGTGAACGACTTCACGCGGGCCTCCGGCCGGTCTCGAGGCCGGCGACCTCGCTCATCGCCTCGACGATGTTGGAATAGGCGCCGCAGCGGCACAGGTTGCCGCTCATGCGCTCGCGGATCTCGGCCTCGGTGACCCGGGTCGGCGCGGTGAGGTCGGCGGTGGCGTGGCTGGGGATGCCGGCCCGGATCTCGTCGAGCACGGCCACGCCCGAGCAGATCTGGCCGGGCGTGCAGTAGCCGCACTGGTAGCCGTCGTGGCGGACGAAGGCGGCCTGCATCGGGTGCAGGTCGTCGGGCTGGCCCAGCCCCTCGATGGTGGTGATCTCGGCGCCCTGGTGCATCACGGCGAGCGTCAGGCAGGCGTTGATGCGCCGCCCGTCGACGATCATCGTGCAGGCGCCGCACTGGCCGTGGTCGCAGCCCTTCTTGGAGCCGGTCAGGTGCAGGTGCTCGCGCGCCGCATCGAGCAGGCTGGTGCGGGTGTCGAGCTCGAGCTCGCGCCGCTGGCCGTTGATCGTGAACCACACCCGCGCCAGGACAGGGCGGTCGCCGGACGCAGCGTCGGCGCGGGCGCCCGCGGGAAGGGTGGAAAGGGCCGCGGCGGCGGTCGCGCTGGCGACCACGTCTCGTCGGCTCATGTCGAATTCTCCAGGCGGTGCCATCATAATCTCCGAACCTGTTGCGGGGGGCGACGACGCGCCCGAAGGCCGTCTGTCGGAAGCGGAATGCCCAGGGCAACTCCGGCAGGCTGGATAAGCTCCAAAGTGCCACCGGCTTCGGTCCGGTGCTCGGCACGGACATTTCGCCCCGGCATCCCGCGTCGGGATCGCCTCGCCTGCCGCATCCGGGGTGTTGGCGGCTCCCGAGGACGTGGCACCGACCCCGGTCGCCTGGTTCGGTCCGTCGCGCGTTTGCGCCTTGCCGGTTGGTCGCACCCTTCCGGGTGCCAACGCCTCGGAATCTCGAAAACCCTGCCTCCGCCGCCCTGATGGTCGCGGGATCGGCGGTGACGAGGAATCCCCGACATCGCTCTGCGAGGCGAAGGGCCGTGATGCCGCGCACATGGGATGATGATGCACGCGCGCGCCACCTCTCGGGTGACCCTGCGAAGGCCGTGCGTTCGTCCGCGATGATGCATCGGGGATAGCGCGGCTGGCCGGGCACCGTCTCGATGTCGTCCTCGGCACCTTAGGCGATGCGGATCGACGACCTCCCGCCCGGTCGACGCCCGAGCCGACGTCGTGTGGTGGGTTCGCTTCCGGCGTGGCCTCGGTGCGCGAGCTGAAGGTCGGCGCGACGATCGGCGATTTCGTCGTCGATCAGACTGCCGCTGCAGAAGATCCGATCGCCCAAGGCTCGATGATTCGGTCTCGCTCATCGTGCGGCCTCCGTCACGAGGAGACAGGCTGCGCACGACAGGGTGGTTCAGGTCGAAATCGAGACGCCGTCCGTGCGGCGTTCGGGGATGTCGCGATGCGCGTCACGGTCATCGGCGGCGCGCCTCGGCTCACCGATCCGCGATCGCGATCCGCCGGCGACCGTATCAGCTGCGCCGGCGGGCGGGCCGCCGAACGCAGATCGTGACACCACGGGAGCGCGGACTCAGCGAGCGGGCACGGCCTCGGCGACCACCTCGACGACGCGGCGCGGCGCGACCGGCTTCGTGGCGGCCACGGGCTGAGGCGTCGTGGTCATATCGCTGACGGAACGCGTCTGCTGAGACGTCCGGGCCTGCTCGCGGTAGAGCGGCGGGGTGAGGTTCAAGGATTCATCGGCGATCGCCGCGCCGGCGGAGACGGATGCCGAGGCGAACGCGATGAGGGCGAGGGCGTGGGTGAAGCGCATGACGGATCTCCGGTTGGGTCGCTTGCAGAGCCGACCGAGAGATTGAACCACAGAATTTGTGCGTTGCGACATGGGCATTTTGCAACGCAACATAATGCGAGCAAAGGCCAGTTCTTCTTTTATAATTCCGCCCCCGGACGCACTCATCTGTCCATCGCAACACTTCGCCATGCAATCGGCGCATACGGCATTAAATCGGTATCACGGCGTCAAATTATCTTTTCGACGCCCGAAAAAACAATTTTACCAATAATGTCGCGATACGCTCAGTCGCTCCCGAGCCCGCTCTTTCTCTTCAGGGCATCACAGGCGGCCTCGGTCGATGACTGACCTCGCGCGCGGCGAATCGGTCGCGCATTCAATCGCCGATCGCTGAATCCACCCTCTTCGAGAATTCGGCGTCGAGGGTTGCGGCGGATTTGACGATGGCAAGGACACCTTGGCGCGTCGCCTTGTCGGAGATGCCGGCAAACGTCCTGATCAGGTCCATCACCTCGGAATCCTGCAACAGCTGCTGAATCGACTCGCGGCCATCGCCGATCTCTGCCGGAGCGTCGAAGAAGGTCGAGACCGGGACGCCCAGGAAATCCGCGATCGCCTGAAGCCGGGCGGCACCGACACGGTTGCGTCCCTTCTCGTATTTCTGGACCTGCTGGAACGTGACCCCGAGAGCCTGCCCGAGCGCGGTCTGGCTCAGACCTTGAGCGGTCCGATACGCCGCGATGCGGCTTCCGATCGATCGGTCGCCGCTGGTCGCGAGCTTCGGCGCATGGATGGGGGTCATTCTGGCATTCGCTTTCAGGTTGGAGACGACTCGACCAGCGTCGCTGCTGATCCGAGCACATCCCAATACGCATTGCGCGCGATTGAGTTTCGCGGCTGCGATCAATCCTGGGTTGCAGAAATGTCATAGCTTGGCCTTGTGACGAACGGCCGAGCGGATCGCGTGCCGGCCCCGTGGAGGCCGTGCGCCATGCACGGTGCCGCGAGGTTCTGCCGCACCGACGAAGCGAGCGGTGCGGCGTTGCCCGCGGCGAACGTGAAGGAGCTGGCATGGCCGACAAGGCAGACGTGACGACGTACATCCTGAAGCAGGCGCTGGCGGCCAAGGTCGGCGACCACGTCGAGATCGCGGTTGAGGCTGAGGACGGGACGCGGTTCAAGATCCGCTCGTCGTCCGAGCAGCTCGACGCGCTGGTGGGCGACCTCGACGGCATCCTCGATGCCGACGACGCCGACGCTGCTTAAGGCTTCCCAAAAACGGTCCGCCTCCGCATCCGCGGGGGCGGACCCGTACCCCGTTCGACCGAGGCGTCCGGCGGCTCGACCGCCCCCGGGCCGGCCGCCACGGATCACGGTCTCAGGCCGGCCGCGCGAAGTTCCCGCTCGACGGCCTCGTAGACCAGAGCCATGCCGTCGTCTGTCGGCGCGGCCTGCTTACCGGACACCGTCGTCGGCTCGACGCGGTTCGCGACGGTCCGCGGCGGGTGCCGTGTCCGAAGCTCGGCGTACTCGACAGGGTGCTGCGGCCCTGCTCCGGAGAACAGCGACTTGAGCTTTTCCCACGCGCGCGTCATGCGGTCGCCGCCTGCCGCATCGGTCCGGCCGCACGGGACGCATGCATCCTTTCACGCCCGGCTCGCAACGACGATGTGCCTGCGATCTCCCGAAGGAATGCGGACACCGCGCCATCGGACAGCCACGCGTCGACGGGGCGGGACGTCGGTTTCTCCGGCGCCTGCCGGGCAGAGGCCACGTAGCTCCTCGCGATGAAGGTCGAGCGCGTCATGGTATGGGCCGGGTTGGTTCGCGGCGTCGCCGCCTTGAGGAACGGCTCGCTTCCCGGCACCCCGTCGAACGCGGCGATCTCGGTGTAGACCGGCCAGCATCCGAACCCGCCGCGGTCGTCGGCGAGATCGCAATCACCGTAGGCGATGTCGAGCACGCGGGTACCCACACCCGTGGTTGGCAAACGTAATGTCGGCTCAACTTCACATAGAGATGGCCAGAATAGCAACCCTCTCTCGCGGGTGAGATCTGCATGAGGCGACGACGCTCGGCACTGACGACAAGCTCAAGTCGACGTCTGCAGCGACAAGCCTGTCTCCGCGGCGGCGGCCGTCGGATCAGGCAAGGTCCGATCGACGGTCTTCGGCAAGTCCGGCTGCCTGCTCTGGCGCATCTCGAGTCAAGCACCCGCGCGATGCTGGACTTCCACCCGAAGGCAGCGTCACGCTGCGATGGCCGGGGACGTCATCGTCGCGGATTGACTCTCGGCTACCTTCCGGCTCGCGGCATCGATCGTCTTGCGAAGGATGACGATCGTGTCCTCGACCGCGGTCTGGGTCGACAGTTTCGCCCCTTCCGGGCCGGTCAACGTTCGCAGGGCGCGCACGAGCGAATGCTCGAAATGGTCCAGTGCCTCTTCGGCGCGGCTTCCCGACAGCTCTCCGAGCCGCACCAGGGCGGCCTGCAGGGCGACGCCGAGAAAGCCCTCGATCGCCCGCTTCTCGAAGGTGGCGCTACGGTCGACGGTCATGGTTCGATCTCCCGAAGCATCGTCCGTGATCACTGGATCACGGACGATGCTTCATCTTGTTGTGAGATGGCATTGTCTTCACGCGAGCCGGCATCCGTCTCGCTCGAAAATGCTCTAGGCAGCGCGCGCCGACGACCGGCGACCATGCGCCTGGTCCATGATCTCGGCGACGCGCTCGCCGACCGCCAGAGCGATGGCGTCCGAGCGTTCGCCTTCGGCGCGGGTGCGGCAGACCCCCGTGAGGACGTCGGTGACGCGCTGCTCCATCACGGCCAGCAAGGCGGCGGCCGCCTGCGGCTGCGCCCCCTGTACCACCGCCGCGAGGTCGTAATAGGCGTCCTCGACGAGACGGAGCGTGAGGCGCTCGACCGCCTGTTCCTCGGATTGCGCAAGACCAATCACGTCGGCACCCGTTCTCGTCGATCTACTGACGCAACTTTCGATTGTAATGGTTAACAAGTCGTGAACGTGCCGTCGGTTCGGTCGAGAGCGGCAGGACACCTTAAGCGGACGGCGTCGCGTCGGCGGAAGGCCGCAAGGTCGCCCTAAAAGCTCAGGAGCAGGCGGATCCGGTGAGGCGAACGGGTCCAGCGATCGTCGGGATCGCCGCGGCTGGCGACAGAGGCCACGGCGACCATCAGGGCGCAGGGCATGATCAGTGCGGCGATCAACGGCAGATACATGGACCGACCACAATCGTGAGTTGTCCTAGGTGTCCCGTGTGGTGGTGAACGCTTTGTTAAAGCCGCGGCGTCCCGCCGTCTTTTGCTTGCCGAACCCTGCATCGTGGCCGACGATGCTTCGCCTTTCACATCGTCTGCGTGCCGTCTTCAGTCTCAGCTTGCCGCCCCCCGTGACGGCATTGCCGGCATCGTCGTGCGCCATCCTCTCGGGCCAGGTCTCGGACGCGCCTCTCCGACGTGCGACGGCGACCGCTCCGGCCTGCCGGCGTCCGACCGATCAGATGATGTGCAGTCAGACGATGTGAAGGTAGGCGGGATCGAACTCGGCGACCGTCTCGAGGCCGTCCCAGTCGTGGATGATCAGCTCGCGACGGTGAAGCGTCACGAAGCCGAGCTTCCTGAGTTCCTGCAGCGAGCGGTTCGCGTGCACGGAAGACAGGCCCAAAGCGTCGGCGAGTTCGGCCTGGGTCAGCGGCAGCACGTACCGGAAGTCGTCCGCCACGCCGACCGTCCTGAGCCGGATGTACATCTCGCAGAACAGGTGCGCCATCCGGCCGACCGCCTGGCGCCGCCCGAGGCTGATCACCCGCTCGCGGCAGCGCGTGGCATCGATCAGCGTATCGCGCCACAGGGCCATCGCGAGGGAGGTGTTCCGCTCGATCAGCGCGCGCATGTCGCTGTGCGCGACGAAGGCGACCGTGGTCTGGGCGATCGCCACGAGCCCCTGGTCCATCACGTGCAGGTGCAGGCTCTCGATGTCCGGGATGTCGCCGGGCACGTAGAAGGCGAAGATCTGGCGCTGTCCGTTGGCGAGGCTGCGGCAGCGATACGCCCATCCGTCCATCACCAGGCAGCACTGCTTGGGCACGTCGCCTTCGTGGACGATGCTGGTGCGTCCGCCGAAGGTTCGCACCGTGAACGACAGGTTCTCGATGTCGGCGCGATCCCGAGCCGAGATCTGCGCCGTGCTCTTCAGCTTGCGGATCAGCCATGACGCTGGGGCGACCGATGGGAGGCCCGGGTCGGGGGCGTCGCTCACCGATCGACCAACCAGAGGCCGGTCAGGCTCAACGTCGTCGTGAACACCGGATGCCGGTCCGCATCCCTGGCGATCACGGTGAAGGTGTGCCGGTCGCCGTTCCCGGTCTCGAACCGTGCGATCTCGGGAAGGATCTGCATGGCGGCACTTCGAACCGCGTCGAGGTCGGCGCATTCGGTTCCGGTCTCGTCGATCCGAAGGTCGCCGTCCGCGATGTCGAAAAAGTAGCGTGGCAACGTCGTCTCCGATGGACGGGAGGCAGGCACCCCGATCGGCAAGCCATGGCTGGCGATCGGGGCGCCTACGAGCCGCATAGCGAAGGCGACGCGCTTTCACTCCATCATAAGTTAAATCGCGCAATGCTGGGTTGATGCAGGCTCGACGCGATGGGCTCGGTCGGCATCATCGCCGCCTCGACGGGCGGTCTCGCTCCGCTTCGGCAAGTCGTCGGCGCACGCCCGGTCCCGAGTACTGAATTCGGCTCGACCGCGGACCCGTTGTTCATCGCGGCAGCCGAAAGCCACGGCGAGCACGCCGTCGGCATCGTGCTCCGCGGCTACGCCGGCGACGGCGCTGAAGGCCTCCCGATCATCGAGGAGCACGGCGGCGCGGCCCTCGCTCAGAGACCCGAGGACGACGCGCAGCCCTCGATCCCCTGGGCGCCGATCCTCGCCGACCCTCCCGATGCCTGCCCGTCGGTCGAGGCGATCACCGACCGGGCGTCCGCGCTTTGGCGCGGGCAGGTGGACGGCTACGCGGCCGACAGCCGCTTCGTGTTCTCGGCGACGTGCTCGCGGTATCGCGCGACGACGACTTCGGGCGAGCCGCCCATCATCAGGGTGCCCGCGGCCTCGATGCTCGCCTGGATCTTCTCGGCCACCATCGAGTGCATCTCGGCCATGCCCTCGCGGCCGCCCCAGGCTAGCCGCACGAGGCGCAGCTCGATCACCTTCTGGGATTCGAAGGCGAGCATCATCGACGAGAAGAAGGGATTGTACACGGCACACTCCACACCGCTGACAGGTGCGGCGGGGGATCAACCGGCCCAAGCGCCAAAAAGGTCCGCGGCCCTAACGCCATGGTTGCCGGCTCGTCGAGAGATGGCAAGCACGGATGACGAGCGTGGAAACCCTTCGGCCGGCTCCGCCGTATCCCTGGTTTCCGGCCTTCCCTCGGCCGCCCTCACGCGAAAAGCGGCTCATGTCTCGCATCTCCGTCACCGTTCTCGCCGGCTGCGTGCTCGCAGCCCTGCTCGTTCCGGCCGAAGCCGCGCGGAAGAAGGTCCGGGTCCCCGATCGGTTCGACGGCTCGTGGACCATCACGGCCGTGACCGAGGAAGGGCCGTGCCCGGCGAGCACGCGCTATCAGGTTCAGATCAAGGATAGCGACGCTTCGATCCCAGGCGACGAGATCGACGTCGACGGCGGCGTCTCGCAGGGCGGAACCGTGCAGGCCACGATCGTCAAGGGCGCGAACCGGGTGCCAATCGCGGGAACCCTCGACGCCGCGGGCAGCGGCAGCGGAACCTGGCGCACCACCGGCGGCATCGTCGGTTGCAGCGGACGGTGGAGCGCCAGGCGCTCCGGCTAGGTCGCTCGACGCTTCGGGCGTCAGAGCCGGATCGCGGTTGGCGATCGTGCCGCGGATCTCGCAATCCGGAACCGTTCAGCCGCGCTCCCAGGTCGCGTGCTCGTCGGAGCCCTCCGGGTAGGGGGCGGCGCCGATCGGCTCGCCACGATCACGGACGTAGCGGCCTTCCTGGCTCACGAAGACGGAGACCGTTGCCAAAACGACATCGTGCACCTCCGGGCGACGCCGACGATGCGGAAAGATCGTCCAGCACCGGCTCGTCTTCATCCTTGGGCTCCTCACCGGCGTCGACGTGCCAGCCCGAGGGGCGGGAAATCGACGAGGAAACCGAGTTCACGCCGATTCTGAACTTCGGTCGCCGACGGGATCGACCGCTCGGCGGATCCGCAGAAGCAGGAACGGAAGTAGATCGGACCTCACCGATCCTCGCGGCGCCACCGACGATGCGGCCGAGCCCGAAGGCGAGCCGTCAACCGAAGAACGATCCGACGGACGGCAGGGCGGTGCTGGCTTCGACTTTATGGGCGGCGACGCGAACGTGCGGAATGCGGGTGAGAGCGTCCCCGTACTGGGCGCGGATGTGCTCCGGGACGAGCGGCAATGCCTTCAGATCGGCGGAGGTGAGCCGGGCGGCGGCGCGGTGTTCGAGGTTCGACATGGCGGATCTCCGGTTCGGCGACACCGACGGTGTAGCTGTCAGCGCTTGCGTTGCACCATAGATGGGGCTCGCAGTGCTGCGGTGCAGCGAGAACGGCTGCCGCGCGGCGATCTGACCGTCCCGAACGAAGCCGATCTCAGAAGCTTTCCGTCGATCGCACGGCAGGCGCCGGAACGCATACCCGTCCACCATGACCCGCTCATGAAGCATCGGCTTCGCGAACCCGCAGACCCTTTCCACGCCGCGAGGCGGAGATTGGGTCGATTTCGGATTTGATTAAGGAACGGGAAGTCGACGCATGAAAATGGCCCTGCAGGCCAGATACTGCAGGGCCATCGGATCGAGGGTCTGGAATCGGTTTCGGGCTTCAGCAGTCGTTGCTGCCCGGCTTCACCACTTGGCCCTCGGCCGGTTTCTGCTCGCCGTCGGCGGGCTTGGTGCCGGCACCGACGTTGTTCAGGGCACCGACCGTTCCGGGGGTCTCAGCCTTGGCGCCGGGGGTCGTCTTCGCCGTCGAGGTCCCGTCGGCCATCGAGCTCTTGTCGGCCGAGGACGACGTGCCCTGGCTGTTGGTGGTCGTGCCCACCGCACAGGGGGCTGCGACGGACGCGCCGGCCGTGAGCATCAGGATGGCGGCAGCGCCAGAAAGGGTCGTGAACTTGGTCATGTTTCCTCCGGAGATATGCCGAGAGAAGCCGGCCTACGAACGATAGTTCCGGAACGGCCGCAGGAATCGGGCAAGACCTCTTGTCTCGTCCTGGTCCTCCGCTTCGCGAACGATCTCCGTCGCCGCATCGTCGGCGCGACCCCTGATCCCTCGATCGAGACCGTGCGCGCTGTCCAGGCCGTGCAGCGCCTGAAGCAGCATCGGCGGCAGGGCGATGCGATGCTCCTGCAGCAGGAGTGCTGCATCGTTCAGTGCCTTGACCTGCGCCTCCGGAATCGGGCGATTCATGATCTGCGCGTCGAGCACCGCATCGGACAAGATTCCGATCAGGCGCAGGACTTCGGACATCTGCGCGGAGTCTCCCTGTTCGCCCGCCATGATCCACATTCCACTCGAGGTCGACGCACGCCGGGTTCGGAGCCAAGCTCCGGAAGAGAATGCCGCGAAGCCCAGGACGCTGCGTCCTCAGTTCTGTCCCGTGCATTCCGCGTTGAACGGCCCGAGGACGATATCGCCCTGGTTCGGGTTGTTGACGGTGAAGGGCGCCGTGTCCTTCGTGCCGACGAAACCGGGGCCGAGATCCGGCTGGAAGAAGCCGTCGCCGAACTTCATGTAGCAACGGTCGAGGACCGCCTCGTATTCGAGGTGGATCTTCGCGGCTTCCCGCCCGCCCGCGACCGGCTGCCCGAGGCGGCCGAGCGGGGCGCAGTAGGCCGTCAGATCGACGTGCCCCGGCTGCGACAGCCGCACGGTGGCGAAACGCCCCGGCTTCACGACGAAGGCGGGCCCACCATCCTGGCTGGCGACCAGCACGGCGGCGGAGCGATTGTAGACCCGCCTCAGGCAGTCCGCCGAGGCGGTGCTCGTCCACCCCACCACGATGACGGTCGAAGCCATCAGGGTTCGGGCGCAGGCGGATCGGGTGGACATCATGACACGTCTCTCGGTGGTTCCGGGAGGCAAACGCCGAAGACGCTGCCGTTCAGCGTCATCAACGCGAAACCAGCGGTTGCGATCAAATTTTGCTTTCCGCAGCCGTACGCGACGCGTTGCACGCCGAAGCCGCCCTTGCCGCACGGGCAATTCGGCCGGCGAGGACGGCGCATCACCCCCCACGCTTGACATATATCTGTTATGGATATTAGTTAGATGCAGAACGGATATATGGTGCTGCCGTGAGCGAGACCGAATTCCTGGAGGCGTACGATCCCGCCGCGTTCGCGCGGCCGGCGCTCACCGTGGATCTCGTCCTGCTGGGGCTGAGCGAGGGCCGCCCGGCCGTGCTCCTGATCGAGCGCTCGCAGCACCCGCATGCCGGCCGGTGGGCGCTGCCCGGCAGCTTCGTCGCGATCGACGAGCCGCTCGACGCGGCGGCCGGGCGCATCCTGCGCGAGAAGGCCGGCTTCGGCGCGGACGAAGCCGCCCGGACGCATCTCGAGCAGCTCTACACCTTCGGCGCCGTCGACCGGGACCCGCGCATGCGCATCGTCTCGGTCGCCTACCTCGCCCTCCTGCCCGAGGCGCTGTTCACGCAGGTGCTGATGGGCGACGCCGGGTTGTCGGCAGCCCGGATGGCGGTGCCCGGGGAGAGCGAGGCGGGCCGCCCCGTCGCGGTCTTCGCCGCACGGGATCGGGCGGCGCGCACGGCTCTGCCGCTCGCCTTCGACCACGCCGACATTTTGGCTCTGGCGATCCTGCGGCTGCGGGGGAAGCTCGATTATTCCGACGTCGGCTTCGCGCTGCTGCCGGAAACCTTCACCCTGCGGCAGCTGCAGGACGTGCACGAGGCGATCCTCGGCACGACCCTGAACAAGCCGGCCTTCCGCCGCCGGATGCTCGATCGGGGCTGGCTCGTGCCGACGGGTGCCCGGGAGACCGGCACCTCGTTCCGTCCCGCCGAACTCTATCGCTACCGGAAGCCGCTCTGATCTGCGGCTCCGCCCCCACGAGGAGGGTCCCATGGCTACGATCCGCAACATCGGTCCGGTCGCGCAGCTGAAGAGCGAGGCGAGCAGCCACGTCATCCGCTACCGCAACGGCCGCATCCGGCAGAGCGGGCGCGGCCTCGTCTTCTGGTTCCGGCCGGAGACCGCGAGCATCAGCGAGGTGCCGATGGACGACCGCGAGATGACGCTGTTCGTGCGCGGCCGCAGCCGGGACTTCCAGACCATCGTGGTGCAGGGGACGATCGGCTGGCGCGTGGTCGACCCGGAACTGCTGGCGAGCCGGGTCGACTTCTCGCTCGGGCTGCGCACCGGCAGGCCTCAGGGCGAGCCGATCGAGCGCATCGAGGCGCGTCTCGGCGGCATCGCCGGCCAAGCGGTCCTGCAGGCGATCGGCGGGAACCCGGTCGGCGCCCTCCTCGATGCCGGCCCCGAGCCCCTGCGCGTCGCCATCCAATCGGTCCTGGAGGCGGCGCCGGCCCTGGCGGAGATCGGCATCGCGGTGGTCTCGGTGCGGCTCACCAACCTGGCGCCGTCGAGCGAGCTGGAGCGCGCGCTTCAGATGCCGACCTTCGAATCCCTTCAGCAGAAGGCGGACGCGGCGACCTTCGCGCGGCGCGCCCTCGCGGTGGAGAAGGAGCGGGCCATCGCGGAGAACGAGCTCGAGACGCGGACGGAACTGGCCCGGCGCGAGGCGCTGCTCATCGCGCGGGAGGCTGAGAACGCCCGCGACCGTGCCGCCGGCCTAGCCGAGTCGCAGGGGCTGGAAGCGGCGGCCGAGGCCGAGCGCATCCGCCTCGTGGAAGGCGCCCGGGCGGAGGCCGAGCAGCGCCGCGCCGCGATCTATCGCGATCTCCCGCCGGCCGTGCTGCTCGGGCTGGCGGCGCGCGAACTCGCGGGCAAGCTCGAGACGATCGAGCACGTCAACGTGACGCCCGACCTGCTGGCCGCCGCCTTGGGCGAGTTCCGCAGGCCGGTGCCGCCGCTCGCGGCCGCCTCGCGCTAGGCGTCGTGCCATGCCGGTGATCACCCCGCGGGCGGTGTTCGTCATCCGCGACACCGATTACGAGGCCCTGCTCGCCCGCCACGCCACCCGCGGGCAGGCCCGCTTCTTCCTGGAGAGCCGCGGCCAGAGCCTGGCCGAGGTCGAGGCGCGCCACCTCAGGTTCCACGCCGTGCTCGGGCAGGCGCGGGCGGCGGTGCCGGGGGACTGGCGGCAGGCTCTGACCCGGCGCGTCGACCTCGATCGCTTCCTGTTCGCCCCCGAGGACGTCGTCGTGACGGTGGGCCAGGACGGGCTCGTCGCCAACGTGGCGAAGTACCTGCGCGATCAGCCGGTGATCGGCGTCAACCCGGACCCGGACCTCTACGACGGCGCCTTGGCGCGGATCGCGGTCGGGCGCCTGCCCGCGCTGCTCCCGGCGAGCGTCACCGGGGCGGCCCCGGTGGAGCGCCGCACCATGGTTCAGGGCGTGCTCGACACCGGCGAGCGGCTGCTGGCGCTCAACGAGATCTTCGTCGGCCATCGCAGCCATCAATCGGCGCGCTACAGGATCGAGGCGGCGGGCATGGCCGAGGACCAATCGTCGAGCGGTCTCATCGTCGCCTCGGGGACCGGCCTGACCGGCTGGGCCCGCTCGATCGGGGAGGCGACGCACCTCACGGTCGGTATCGGGACCGAGGAGGCGGCGGTCGGCTACTGGGTGCGCGAGCCGTTCCCGAGCGTCGCCACCGGCACCGCCGTCCGGGCGGGCAAGCTGACAGGCAGGGCGCTGGCGGTGACCTCGCGGATGAACGAGGGCGGCGTGGTCTTCGCCGACGGGATCGAGCAGGATTTCATCGCCTTCGACTGGGGCCGGCGGGTCGAGCTCGGCCCGGCCGACCGCGCCCTGACCCTCGTGGTCGCGTAGCGTCGCCGCGGCTCAAGCCGAGGGCTCCGCCGCGGCGTCGGCCCAGCTCTGCAGCGGAAACGTCCGGTCGTAGGCCAGATTGAACAGGAAGGCGTAGGCCACGTAGAAGCCCGCGATCGCAAGATCCATCACCAGGGCCTCGACGAGGCCGATGCCGAGATACCAGGCGATCGGCGGCAGCAGGATCACGAGCAGCCCGGCCTCGAACAGCACGGCGTGCGCCACCCGCAGGGGGAGGCTCTTGCGCGTATGCCCGACCAGCCGCTGCATCGCGCGGTCGAAGCCGAGGTTGTAGGCGTAGTTCCACGCCATCGCGACCAGCGCGCTTCCGACGCCGATCACGCCCATGTCGGCGGCGTGCAGCCCGAACAGCAGGGTCCCGAGCGGGATGATGAGCGCGAGCCCGATCACCTCGAACAGGATGGCGTGGCGGATGCGGTCGCGGGTGGTTCGCATGGTCTGGCCCGAAAAAACCCCGTTGGTCGGCTGCGTTCTATCTGCGATATCCGGCCCGGCAAGTTGGTACGTATCTCGGAAACCGATGGATGGCGGTCTCGCTCGATCAGCTTCAGGCCTTCGTGGCGGCGGCCGAGGCCGGGTCCTTCTCCGGCGCCGCCCGCGTGCTGCGGAAGGCGCAGTCGGCGGTCAGCACGCAGGTGGCGAACCTCGAAACGGATCTCGGCCTGGCCTTGTTCAGCCGGGCGGGCCGGAACCCGGTGCTCACGCCGGCGGGGGAACGGCTGCTGCTGGAGGCGCGGGTGGTGCTCGACCGGCGGGAGCACCTGATCGGCGTCGCGAGCAGCCTCGAGCAGGGGGTGGAGAACCGGCTCGTGGTCGCCATCGACGAGCTCTATCCCGAGCACGCGCTCGGCGCGCTCTTCGCCGACTTCGCCCGGCACTTCCCATCGGTGGAACTGGAGCTGCTCTTCCCGCTGATGGAGGACGTCAGCCGCATGGTGCAGTCCGGCGCCGCCGACCTCGGGGTGATGTGGCGCCAGGAGGTCTTGCCGACGGAGCTCGGCTTCCAAACCATCGGCTGGGTCCCGCTCAAGCTCGTCTGCGGGCGCGATCACCCGCTGGCGAAGGCGCGGGTCGCTTGGGAGGAGCTGAAGCGCCACCGCCAGATCCTCGTCGCCGCGCGCGGCGACGGGCCGGAGAAGCGCCGCCTTCGCGTGGCCGCCGAGGTCTGGTGGGTCGAGAGCCACTGGGTGATCCTGGAGATGGTCAAGCACGGGATCGGCTGGGCCTTCGTCACCGACCACGTCATCGCCGCCTCGCAGACCGCGCCGGACCTCGTCACGCCGGACCTGCAGTTCGACAAGGGCGACTGGCCGATCGCCCTCGAGCTGGTCTGGCACAAGCAGCGGCCTTGCGGCCCCGCCGCGGCCTGGCTGCGCGAGCGCTTCGCCGCGGAGCGCGTCGGCAGCCTCGCAGGCGACGACCGGCCGCGCTGAGGCCGGCCGCGTTGAGGTAAGGGCGCGCGGCGCGGTCAGGACTCGGCCCACGCCGCCCGCACCGGTCCGACTGCGGTATCGGGCTTGGCATCGCCGATGAAGATCACCACCGGGCCGTGCTCGGCCCGCCGCGGATCGTAGAAGTCGAGGAGGTCGGGGTACCGGCGCTGGATGAAGTCCGGGCGCAGGCCCGCGCGGCGCAGCAGATGGTCGATCACGACCTGATCGCCGTGCACCCCGTTGGGGACCGGGCCGCACGAACCGGCCCGCATCCAGCGTTCGGGCTCGGCCGCGAACGCGGCGTGGAGGAAATCCAGCTCGCCCCCGTCCCAGCGCAGCAGGGCGCTGGAGAGCCGCCCCTCGTGGAAGTAATCCTCCATCGCGGCGAGCCCTGGCTCGGCCAACGCATCGCATGGCCCGGTGAGGACGGTGTCGAGGTCGCACAGCAGCGTCGGTCCCCGCGTCAGGCCGGGGCGGAACGCCTCCATCTTCGCCCACCAGGCCGGCCAATCGTGCCGTAGCGGAACCCGCTCGACGCCGGCGACGGCGAGCGGAAGGTCCGTGAGGCAGAGGATTCGCTCGAACGCCGGGGCGTGGCGGCGCACGCCGCGGGCGAGGCGCTCGACCCAGATCGCGTCGTAGCGGCCGCCGCCCTTCAGGACGGTGACGAGGGTGGTCATGCGCGGAACTCGATCATGTTGCGGGGACGGTCCCGGTAGGGCCGGTCATCCCGAAGAGTGAAGGCGGAGCTGGCCGGACGCCTCGGCTTCGGCGAACCAAGCACGCTCGGCCGCCCAGGGATGACCGGGCCAGCCGGCGAAGCCGAAGCCGTAGGCGTCGACCGGCCCGGACCACGAGGGCCGGCCGAGCAGGAGCGCCAGGGTCACGAGGAAGCCGGTGCTCGGGTTCGGCCGTCCCATGGTGCCGGCGCCGAGGCGCAGGCCACCCTCGCGGTGCAGGTCTTCCGGCAGGACGTGAACCGGCTTGCCGAGCGGAGCCAGCAGCGCCAGCGCCTCACGGGTCCAGCACACCTGCTCGGGTCGGTTGTGCTCCGCCGGAAGCATCGGGAACGGCAGGATGAAGGCCTCGGCCGCGCGAACCACCGGGCGGTCGAGGAAGCCCGGATCGGCCAGCCATTCCCGCATCTGGCCGCCGCGGTTGACCAGGGCGAGGTGGGTGACACGCGAGCCGGTGCGTCCGCGAAAGCCCGCCGCGTTGTTGAAGCGCACCACCGAGGGCGCCGCGTCGATCGCGGCGGCGGCCTCGATCCCCGGCGCGTTGCCGACGATGGCGAGCCGGGAACCCGAGATCCGGAGCGCACCGGTCCGGGGCGCATCGTGGGCGCGTGAGGGATCGACCGGTGCGTTCACATGCGGCTGGGGTTCGAGGAGCAGCGGAGGTATGGCGTCGGCCCCACGCGGCAAGGTGCGGCGGCGGAGCGGGAGGGTTGGACCGATGATGCGCCGATGCTTCGTCTGCGCCGCAGACATGCTGCAGCCGACCGAACGGCATCTCACGTATCCGGGCGGTCGCCGCCGCGATTTCCCGCTCGCCTGCGCCTCCTGCGGGCTCCTGCTGACGGCGGATGCCGATCCCGACCGCTGCCGTGCCGATCTCGCGGAACGCCTCGCCGCACCGGCCTTCGTTCCGGACCCGGACGGCGCCTACGGGCTCGACCTCTACACCCTACGCAGCGCTGCGACCGGAGCCGGTCTCGGAATTCGCGCGCGCGACGGGGACGGCCGTGCGGATCTGCGCCGGCCGCACGGCATCCGCGCCGCGCAGGCGGGCCTCTACGCCCTCGACGTGGGGGAAACGATGCCGGTCTCCCTCGGCCTGCTCTGTCGCCCTGCGGATCTCGAGCGCGTCCTGGCCGGCGTCGAGGCCCACGCAGCCTGGACCGACGACGTGGTCGTCCTGCTCGATGCGTCGGCCGGTCCGCCGCGCGCCATGGCCGCCGCCGGCTTCGCGCACGGTGCAGTGCGCGTGGCCGCGCGGCCGATGGACGGCGATTTCGGCGCGCAGCGCAACACCCTCCAGGACCTCGCCCGCCATCCCTGGATGCTGCAGCTCGACGCCGACGAAACCCTCGACGCCGCCGCGGGCCGCCGCCTCCCGGCGCTTGCGGGCCTGGCCGAGGCGGGCGATGTTCTCTCGGTCGGGCTGCCGCGCCGGAACCGCGTCGACGGCGTCCTCTCCGACGTCTACCCGGACGTCCAGTACCGGCTGAACCGCAGGAGCGTGCGCTATGGCGGCCGCGTGCACGAGCGGCCGGTGCTCGACGGCGGCTGGTCACGCAGCGTCATCGCGCTGCACGGGGCGATCGAGCATCATCTCGGCCGCGCGCACGTCCTGGCGCGCTCGCGGCGCTACGAGAGCCTCGCCCCCGGACGCGGGCGCCCGGAGGAAGAGGCGGCGCTGCTGCGGCCGTTTCGCGACTGAGCGCCCGGTTCGGGGCTCGGCTCAGCGCGCCGCCCGAGCGCGGCTCGCCGCGATGGCGCGCGCGTACAGATCGAGGGTCTCGCGGCCGAGGGCCGCCCGGTTGAAACGTCCGGCCGCCGCGAGCGCACGAGTTCGGTAGGCCAGGCGAAGGCCCGGGTCGGCGAGCAGCGGGCGGAGAGCGTCGGCGAGCGCCGGGCCGGTCGCGTCCCGTGCCAAGGGCCCCGCGCCGGGGTCGCCGACGAAGGCGCGGGCGCTGGCATCCAGCGCGCAGGCCACCACCGGGCGTCCATAGGCCAGGGCCTCCTGGTAGACGAGGCCGAAGCTCTCGTAGCGGGAGGGGGCGAGCACCGCATGGGCGGCGGCGTAGGCTTCGGCGAGCCCGTCGGCGGGAACCCGCCCGCGCGCGCGGATGCGGGCCCGCGCCGCGC
>NZ_VRVH01000630.1:0-794 GCF_008040095.1 Methylobacterium sp. WL6
GGGCGAGGGACGGGGAGGGCGCGGCCTGGTCCCGCACCGTGCAGTTCCACCAGGACTTCTACGACAACCTGATCCGGCACGCCCTGCCCGTCGACATCCGGGCGGCGCGGGCCTTCTCGGGCTCGGCGCGCAAGCTCGACCTGCTGTTCTGGGTCGGCTACCGCCTGCGCGCCCTGCAGCGGCCCCTGAGGCTCACCTGGACCAACCTGCACGGCCAGTTCGGCGCCGAGAACGCCTGCATCCGCAGCTTCCGGCAGGCGTTCAAGACCGACATCGCCCACCTGTGCGAGGTCTTCCCGAAGCTGCCGATCGCGCTGGACGACGGCGGCATGACCTTGCAGCCGGCCGATCCCGGCATGCTCCTCGTCCCGCCGCGCAAGGGAATACGGAAGGCGTCGCAAGGGAAGGACGCGGCAGCCTGAGGGAACGGGCATCGCCTGACTGATCTATTCTCTTAGTACGCGTCCAGGGAACGTCACCTCCATTCCCTCAGCGGAGCAAAATTCCGAGGCAAACCAATCTTCCGTTCGAGCGCGATTCCTGATATTCCCTATCTGAGAATCAGGGAAGATGCGGGCCATCATGGGATTGTCGGAAGCGGAGATCGAGGCGCGGCTCGCGAGCCTGCGGCGCCAGCGCGACGCCCTCGAGCGCGAGATCGCCGATCACGTCCTCTACCTCGAGCTCGGCCGTCGCCTGCGCGGGGGCGAGCCATCTCGGGCGATCGAGGCGCCCGAGGATCACGTCCCGCCGGAGCCCGCCGCACCGCGCGCCGCCGGCGCCGCCCTCCGGGC
>NZ_VRVH01000631.1:0-783 GCF_008040095.1 Methylobacterium sp. WL6
CGCGACCGCTGGTCGAAACCCGCCAAGGTCTGGTTCTGGCTGAACGAGCATTGCGGCAGCCTGTTCTCGACGCATCTCGTCGCCGACCACCCCGAGATCGCCCGCCACCTCGCCCGCGTCAGCCCGAAGCGCCGCATCACCACCATCGCCTACGGGGCGGACCCGGTCGCCGATGCGCCGGTCGCCGCGCTCGATGCGCTCGGGATCGAGCCGCAGCGCTACGGCCTGGCCATCGCCCGCATCGTGCCCGAGAACCTCGTGCTGCAGGTGGTCCGCGCCTGGAGCGAGGTCAGCCCAGGCCTGCCCCTGGTGGTGCTCGGCAAGCTCTCGGAGACCGATGCCTACCACCGCGCGGTGCGCGCGGCCGCCGGGCCGGACGTGATCCTCGCCGGCGCGATCTACGAGGCGGACCGCGTCGCGGCGCTGCGCCGGCACGCCCGCTTCCACATCCACGGGCACACGGTCGGAGGAACCAACCCGTCGCTGGTCGAGGCGCTCGGCGCCGGCTCGCCGGTGCTGGCCCACGACAACGTCTTCAACCGGTGGGTGGCGGGTCCCGATGCCGCCTATTTCGGCGACGAGACCGAGCTGCGCCATGGCATCGTGCGGCTCGCCCGCGCGCCGGCCGGGCACCTCGCGGCGATGTCGTCCGGCTCGCGGGCACGCCACGCCGAGGCGTTTGCCTGGGACGGCATCTTCGACGCCTACGAGCGCGTGCTGCGGGCGCAGCTCCCCGCCGCCCGCACGCGCCGCCGGAGCGCGGCCCGCGTCGAGGTCGCGGGC
>NZ_VRVH01000632.1:0-782 GCF_008040095.1 Methylobacterium sp. WL6
GCGCGCGACTGGCGCGGCATCGCCGAGCCCGGCTCGGCGGTCGCCCGCGGCCTCGAGGCGATCGTCCAGGCCGAGCCCGGCTTCGAGCCGCGCGCCTTCATCGAGGGCGCCAAGGGCGCCTACGAGGCGATCATGATCGCCTTCGCCAAGGGCGACCGGAAGACCCTGAAATCCCTGCTCTCCCGCGAGGTCGGCGACGCGTTCGAGCGCGCCATCGCCGAGCGCGAGAAGAACCGCCAGACGGTGGAGACCACCTTCGTCTCGATCGACAAGGCCGAGATCGTCGCCGTTGACGTGCGGAACCGCGTCGCGCAGGTCACGGTGCGGTTCCTCTCCAACCTCATCACCGCCACCCGCAACGCCGACGGCGTCGTGGTGGACGGCAGCGCCGAGGCCGTGGTCGAGGTGCCCGACGTCTGGACCTTCGCCCGCACCCTGGGCACCCGCGACCCGAACTGGCAGCTGGTCGCGACCGAAGCCGGGGCCTGAGGGCGCCCGCGCAGCCATCGTCCCGAGAGCCATGCCGCCCCGACACCCGCCCCGTCCGACCGCAGCGTTCCGCGCTGCGGTCGCTCTCGTTTCGGGGGCCGCCGCGGCGAGCGCCGCCGAGCCGCTGCGCGTCGGCAACGCCGTGCTGGAGCCGGTCGCGATCGCGGCCCTGCCCGGCTGGCAGGCGGACGAGACGGCGGCGGCCTTCGAGGCCTCCGCCGGACCTGCGCCGCGCCCGGCCCCGATCCGGCGCAGGCAGCCGGCGTCGCCGGGTCGCCGGCCGACCTCGCCGC
>NZ_VRVH01000633.1:0-773 GCF_008040095.1 Methylobacterium sp. WL6
CCGCCGCCGGAGGCGCCCGCCGGGCCGTCGCCGGAGCAGGTCGGCGACCTGCTGCGCCTCGGCCGGATCGGCCACATCCGCGGCATCGAGGCCAAGCTCGCCGAGATGGCGCAGGATGCGCGCGTGCCGGGCGCCTTGGTGGCGGAGATGCGCGGCCTCGTGGCGGATTTCGACATGCGGCGCTACCTGCGCATCCTCCAGGAGATGTCCGAGCAGGCCGTGGAGCGGACGGTGGATCGGGAAGGCCTCGCCTCGGATGCCTGAGCCGCAGCGCGACATCGTCCTCGTCGTCGACGATTCCCCCGACACCCTCAGCTTCCTCACCGAGGCGATCGAGCGCTCCGGGGCCACCGTGCTCGTGGCGGTGGCGGGCGACCTCGCCCTGGCGCTGGTCGACGAGATCACCCCCGACGTGATCCTGCTCGACGCGATGATGCCGGGCATGGACGGGTTCGAGACCTGCCGCCGCCTCAAGGCGAAGCCGCAGGTCGCGCACGTGCCGGTGATCTTCATGACCGGGCTCACCGAGACCGAGCACATCGTGAAGGGGCTGGGCGCCGGCGGCGTCGACTACGTGACCAAGCCGATCGCGCCGGACGAGATCCTCGCCCGCATCCGCGTCCACCTGGCGAGCGCCCGCGCCGCCCAGAGCGCGCGTGCGGCCCTCGACACCGCGGGCCGCACGCCAGTGTCTTATAAACAAAATACGCTGCCGCCGCCACCGTAAGTGTTGATATCGGGGGTGGCCGGATCAATAAAAAAAAAAAGGGGGG
>NZ_VRVH01000634.1:0-759 GCF_008040095.1 Methylobacterium sp. WL6
GCCTGGCGCGCGAGGGCTTCGGCCCGCGCACCCGCCCGACCGGCGGCGACGTGCTGGAGCGCCTGCGCCGCAAGGCCGGGCTCGCCCCGGCCGCCTGACCCACCGAGCATCCCATCCCTTTCCCGTCCCGCATCAGGAGCGTGTCATGAACAACGAGACCACCCAGCATTCCGGCGCCTGGGTCACCTTCACCTACGCCGCCTTCCTCGGCTCGGCCGCGATGGTGGCCTGCGGGATCCTGTTCCTGCCGGTGGACATCTGGATCAAGGGCTACCTTGCCATGGGCGTGGTGATGCTGGTCCAGTCCTGCATCACCGCGACCAAGACGGTGCGCGACGTGCACGAGGGCCGCCGCATGGTGAACCGCATCGAGGACGCCAAGACCGAGCGCCTGCTGATGTCGGTCGGCAAGGACTGATCCGGGCAAGGACCGATCCGGGCAAGGACCGATCCGGGCAAAAATTGACCCGAGACAGGACCGACGCCCCCTCGCGAGGCCCGGCCGAAATCCCGGCCGGGCCTCGCCGGACCCGAATTCCCCCGTCCCTTCGCCAGCCGAGACGATCCGATGCCCGAATTCCCGGCGCTCGCCCCCACTTCGCGCGGGCGCATCCCGATGCCCGTCAAGCTCGCCTACACCGCCTTCGTCGCGGTCCTGGTCCCCACCTACCTGTCCTCTTACGGCCCGACGAACTTCCTGTACTTCTGCGACCAGTCGCTGCTGCTGACCCTGGTCGGGATCTGGCTGGAGAGCCCGCT
>NZ_VRVH01000635.1:0-746 GCF_008040095.1 Methylobacterium sp. WL6
GTGCCGCGAGGTCTCGGATCGCGTGCCGCCGGTGCTGCCGGTGCCGGGCGAGCGGCTGCGCGCCATCGTCGCCGCGGTGGCGGCCGAGGAGCCGCGCACCGAGCTGGCCTTCCAGGCCCGCTGGGCCGAGGAGGACCGCTACGTCGTCCGCTCGGAATGGCTGCGGCTGCCCGACACGGTCGCCGTCGCGATTCTCGGCGCCGGCGAGGGCCAATCGACCCTGGCCCTGTACGCCCGCCCGCAATTTGGGTTGCTCGATGCCGGCGGCAACCGGGCCCGCCTGGAGCGCTGGCTCGACCGGATCGAGGGTTTGGCGCGGGCCGAGGCCGCGCGGTGACGCGGGCGTCTCAGCGCGCGGCGAGCAGCGGCCCGAACACGTCGATCACCCCGTTGATGGTGATCTGGGTGCCGACGCAGAGCAGCAGGAACGCGAACAGCCGGCCGAGCACCCGCGCCCCGATCGGCCCGAGCAGGCTCACCACCCGGTCGGCCGAGGCGTAGATTAGCGCCACCGTCGCGGCGACGCCGAGCGCGGCCAGCGACACGCCGACGTAGAAGCCGAGCCGGTCGGCCATCACGGCCGGACGGTTCGAGCCGAGGGTGATCGCCACCGCGATGGTGCCCGGGCCGGTGGTGAAGGGCAGGGTCAGCGGGAAGAACGCGATCTCGGACAGGGGATCGACCGATCTCTGCCCATCCGCCGGCGGCTGGGCGGGAGCGGCGGCCGCCGCCGCTCGGGGCGCGGT
>NZ_VRVH01000636.1:0-745 GCF_008040095.1 Methylobacterium sp. WL6
GTGCAGGCCGTGACCGAGGTCGACCTCGCGATCGGGGCCGGCGAGGTGGTCGGGCTCGTCGGCGAATCCGGCTGCGGGAAATCCACCCTGGCCCGGCTCGCGGCCGGCCTCCACGCCCCGAGCCGGGGCCGGGTGCTGCGGGACGGGCGCGACCTTGCCGGGTCGAGCGCCGCGGAACGCCGCGCGGCCGCGCTGTCCGTCCAGATGATCTTCCAGGACGCCACCGCGTCCCTCAACCCGCGCCTGCGGGTGCTCGACATCGTCGGCGAGGCCCCCGTCGCCCACGGCCTCGTCGCGGCCCGCGACAAGCGCGCCTACGTGGCCGACCAGCTCGCCCGGGTCAGCCTCGGGGCCGACGCGATGGCGCGCTACCCGCACCAGTTCTCCGGCGGCCAGCGCGCCCGCATCGGCATCGCGCGGGCCCTGGCGGTGAAGCCGCGGATGCTGGTCTGCGACGAGTCGGTGGCGGCGCTCGACGTCTCGATCCAGGCGCAGGTGCTGAACCTGTTCCTGGAGCTGCGCCGCGACCTCGGCCTGACCTACCTGTTCGTCAGCCACGACCTCGGGGTGATCGCGCACGTCGCCTCGCGCGTGGCGGTGATGTATCTCGGCCGCCTCGTCGAGGTGGCGCCGGCCGAGACCCTGTTCTGCGCCCCCGCCCACCCCTACACGATCAGCCTGCTCGCCCAGACGCCGAAGCTGGTGCCGGGCAAGCGCCGGTTCCAGGCGCTCCCCGGGGAGCCTC
>NZ_VRVH01000637.1:0-742 GCF_008040095.1 Methylobacterium sp. WL6
TCCTCACGCTCCTCCAGCGATTCGATCAGGCCTTCGAGCGGCGCGATGATGGTGCGGGTCAGCACCGGCGCCGCCACCTGCGCGACCCGCAGGGCGCTCGCCGCGAAGCCGAGGAGCGCCGCCATCAGCCCGAGGGCGACGGCCAGCGCCGCGGGCCGGGCACCGAGGAACGGCAGGGTCGCGGCGCAGGCGCCGGCTGCGACGAGGGGCGCCCAGAGCGAGGGCATGCCGTCGGTGGCGGTGAAGAACGCGAGGATGCCGGCGCCGAAGGCGACCGCGAGCCAGGGAAACAGCCGCCGCTGCTCGGCCTCGATCGCGAGCCCGCCGACGACCCAGCCGCGCACGGCCGGCCCGAGCACGGCGGGCGACGGGAAGCGGCCTGATGCCGACGTGGCGACGGCCCGTCCCGTCGATCGTGCGATGTCCCGCGCCATGATCGGCACACCGGTCGGCGCGAAACGGCTGCGCCGACCCGATTCTTAACGCATCCGCGAGGGCGTGCTAGAGCCGTCCGGGCCGGGTCCGGGCGCAGGTCCCCAGCTTCCGTGCGTCGTCGGGGACGACGAACCGCCTTTCCCTCCGTCGCAGAGCGATCTAGACGCGCGCAACCGGATCGGCCGATCCGTGCCGCGGCCGCGTTCAGGGTGCTCCTTCAGCCCCGTCACCAGAAGATCCATCGTCCGATGTCGTCACCCGTCGTCACGCGCTTCGCGCCCTCGCCCACGGGCTACCTCCATATCGG
>NZ_VRVH01000638.1:0-736 GCF_008040095.1 Methylobacterium sp. WL6
CCCTACCGGCGGACGATCGCCAAGCCGGTCGCGGGGAGCGTGCGGGTGGCGGTCGCCGGGATCGAAGTGGCGGCCGCGGGCTTCGCCTGCGATCCCGCGACCGGGCTGGTCGTGTTCGGCGCCGGCTCGGTGCCGGCGGCCGGCGCCGTGATCACCGCGGGCTTCGCCTTCGACGTGCCGGTCCGGTTCGACACCGACGACCTCGTCGTCAACCTCGAAGCGTTCGCCGCGGGCGAGATCCCGAAGGTGCCGCTCGTCGAGATCGTGCCGTAGGGAGTTCGGAACCATGCGCGACCTGCCGCCCGCCTTCGCCGCCCACCGCGCCGGCGGGGTCACCACCCTCTGCCGATGCTGGGCCCTGCGCCGCCGCGACGGCGTCGCCCTCGGCTTCACCGACCACGACCGCGACCTCGCCGTGGCGGGCCTGACCTACGCCGCCCGCACCGGGCTGGAAGCGGCCGAAGCCGCGGCCGAGCTCGGCTTCGCCGTCTCCGGCGGCGACGTCTCCGGCGCGCTCGCGAGCCTCGGGCTGACAGAGGCCGACATCGCCGGCGGCCTCTACGACGGCGCCGGGATCGAGACCTGGCTGGTGGACTGGACCGACCCGGACACCCGCCTGCTGCTCGACGTCGGCACGCTCGGCGAGATCCGCCGGGCGGGCGACGCCTTCGTCGCGGAGGTGCGGGGCCTGGCCGACCGGCTCGACGCCGAGCGCGGCCGCAGCTACCGCGCCACC
>NZ_VRVH01000639.1:0-725 GCF_008040095.1 Methylobacterium sp. WL6
GTGGTGGCGGAGGGGGCGGCCGGGCGCCTGCGGGCGCTCGGCGCCCTGTTCGGCGGCGCGGTCGTCGCCCTGGTGCCGGTGGCGCTCCGCGACGCGCCGGCGATCGGCATCCTCGGGCCGGCCTGGATGTTCGCCGTGGTGTGGTCGACCGACGTGGTGGCCTACTTCACCGGCCGGACGCTCGGCGGGCCGAAGCTGATGCCGCGGGTATCGCCGAAGAAGACGTGGTCCGGCGCGCTCGGCGGGCTCGCGGGCGCGGTGGCCGCCGGTCTCGCGGTCGTCGCGCTCGCCCGGGCGCAGGGCTGGAGCCCGCTCGCCGAGACCGGCCTCGTCTGGGTCGGGCTCGCCAGCGCCGTCGCCTCGGTCCTGAGCCAGGGGGGCGACCTCGTCGAATCGGCCCTGAAGCGCCGCTACGGCGTCAAGGATTCCGGCAAGTCCATTCCCGGCCATGGCGGGGTGATGGACCGGCTCGACGGGTTCTTCGCGGTCGCGTTGCTCGCCGGCCTGTACCTGATCCTGCGCCGCCTCGCGGCCTGACGGAGTTTTTCGCCGTGACCCACACCGTCACCATCCTGGGCGCCACGGGCTCGATCGGCCGCTCGACCACCGACCTCCTCGCCCAGCACCCGGATCGCTTCCGGGTCGGCGCGGTGGTCGGCGGCCGCGATGCGGCGGCCCTGGCCAAGGTCGCGCGCGAGACCGGCGCGCGCTTCGCCGCGCTCGCC